>CAYSLW010000001.1:0-4914 GCA_964431955.1 uncultured Candidatus Methanoperedens sp.
GCTTTTTCCATTGCCGCCGTGCTTATAATCTTGTCGCTCTTGTCGTTTAGACGGCGCAGGGCGACTTCGGCTTGCGGGTCAGGCTGTTCTAACTTCAGCCATATCGGGCAATCTTTTGTTTTGCAATCTTGTCCCATTTTACCACACCCTATTTCACAACGCCACCACATCCCTGTTAACGTCTTAAAACTTATCAGCTTTTTCATTTCCCCTCCTTGACCTCTGCGGTCTATGTATCGTCTTGCTTATGGACTGGTATATTATCGAAAAACCGCACCAGTCTTATTACTATGCAAATAGCCACAATTATTCCGCAAAAAACACCCATTTTATTGCTCACTATCTACCTCCATATTTTCTGCAATTTTGCTCTAAATTCGCGAGCATGGCCTGAAACCGCGCGCGCCGGCGCGACACGTTCTCCGGCCTGGAATTCTCAACACGACACTCCGGACATATGCCCACATCATAATCGTCCAGCGATTCGGGGAAACTCTTTTTGCACTGCGCGCACCGGATAATAGGCGAGGGCCCTGCAAGCGAGCTGGCCAGTAATTCGGCTTTGATCTCTTTCGAGCCCGGGGGATATTGAGCATCAAGCAGCCTCTCCATGGCTGCTATATAGGACTCGTCCTGCAACCCAGGCAATCTGCCTTTTATCCATCCCCACAGGGCTAAACGCACATCTGCCGCGTAATCCGTCCGGTGACCGTGTTCCAACAGGTTCATCCCCTTGTCAAATGTTTCAACGATCATACCTGGCCCCCTTGCCGTACCTTGCTCGAGATATCATTTCCTCCAGCAGTCCCGCGGACTCGGCGGCCAGGCTTAGCCCACTGCTTCTGATTGCGGATCCATGTGCGAAACCGGAGCGCAACATCAAATACCTTCTCCATTTGCCAGCGCTGTTTTTGACCCCCTGGGGCCGTCTCTGTCCAATAATCTAAGAAGTCCGGCGACAAGGACTGTTCCTCTGGAGTAAATTTGCCACGCACCTTATTGTAATATTCTGATAATGATAACATTTTACTGTCTTCTTCTTTTACTTCTACATCTTCTTTTACTTTTACTCTTGGGCACCTTTGCAGGTGCTTTGAAGCACCTTTGCAGGTGCTTGTCTCAAACAGTTGAGACTGTTCAGGATTTTCAAAATCCGTGAGTGTATATTTCTCTAAACACCGCATAACACCCACATGCGCCGAGTTCTGAGGATTGAGATTTTTAATATCAACACCTTTTTGAAAACTCACAAAATCCCGTAAAAACCATTTCCCGTCCGGCATCACATGTAAACGATCAGAGAGGTGCTGTTGAACAACCTTCATGTCTATCCGGTCACCTATCTGAAATTCAGCCAGCTCCATATCCGGCGGCCAGATCCCCCCCGGATCACAGTTGTCACACAGGTATAACCAAAACAGTTTTATAATCGGCGGATATTCCCGCCATTTTCTCTTTTTCCATTTTTCGGTTTCGGTGAATCTCTTGCTCACGCATGCCCCCCAGTTGATTCCGCAAACCTCAGGATGCATCGGCATACACATAGCCGTTCCTCCATTGCCCTCTGCTTCGCGTGTAACTGCGAACGGATCCGGTTTTCAACCGCCTGCTCTCTATTGATTATCGCCCGCCGCTCGTCCTGTTTGACGTCCTTGCCTATTGTTTTCATAATATCGTCCTTGTGTACTGATATCCAGTAATCAGCCCACGATATCAAATACCTGATATTCCCATAATAGGATTCGCACATAACCATTTGATGCTCTACTTTCCCGAGCTCATCGGATATCTTGTCGCGGAATAGCACCTCAATGATTGCCAGCATTTCACGAGCCTTTTTTACGTATTCTTCGTAATCGATCGTTTTAGCATCATCCATGCTTTGCCTCCTATCTCTTTTATTTCGTCTATCACTACTATCCGAATCTCCATACCAAAAAGAGTCGGTCCTTTTTTTCTCCTTCTTTCCTTGCGCCATGCCAGGTATTCAGGATTGAACTGACCCATGGCCAAGATCAGGTTATCGCGCCGGACGCGCTGCCTCTGGGCTGCTGTATATTCGAGACCTTTCATTTTACTTTTAGCACCTTTCCCTTCTCATCGCATTGCTCCCTCTTTCCTGGGGTGCATTTATAATGAGCCCCACTTACTATCTCATCGTATTTCGGGGCGTGAGACTTACAATGCTTGCAATAAAAAATCTCTTCTGCCACGAACCCGCCGAGCGTGTCACTAAATTCTGTAACTTTTTTCATGCACTCTTTTCTGAATACCCCTCCGCATAGTCTACAATGCGCATTGTTTTCTCTTCTGTTCCTTGACATCCTTATCTCTGCAGCTAACTGAGTCTCCAAATCGTACAATCTCCCCCAAATACTCATTTTTGTTTACCTCCTAACTCTATATCGCTTTCGCGCCCTGCGCCAATACTGATTTCAGGGTTACTCTGGCGCCTATAATTCTCATCGTATATTTCGGAATGGCCCTTACTTCTATTTCAAATTCGCCTCCACAGCAGTCACATATCATTTTGGCATCTTCAAATATATCGTTATATGCAGTATTACAGTGGGGGCATCTAGCCTCGTCGAGGTCGTCGAAATCCCATGCATCAAGTTCGTTTGATTCAAATTTGGTTAACCTATCTATTTTCTCTTCCCAATCCTCTTTGTCTCTGCAGGGCTTGCAAACCCAACCGTCAGAGCATCCCCATGGGATATCTTTTAAATCTTTCCTGTACGTGCCGCAAGATTGGCAGACATCATGTTTTTCGCAAACCCAATAACAATATTTCTCGTTGGTACCCAAACACTTACTGCAGCCGCAAACCCAATACCACTTCCCCTCTATAAATTCTGCCTTCAAGCCCTTTATGGGAGCATCAAGGCGAAACTTCTTTGTCTCGTCATGCCAGCTTGCCCCTTTCGGTTGCCATGTTGCGCTGTTCCCGGAGTGGGTACGCTCAGTGTATCCCTCTGGTATTCCCTTTATCTCTATCTTTGTGTCTTTCATTTTTGTTTACCTCCCCCTTCTGCTATTACCGCCATTATATTATTGACAAGGTCCTTTGCAATAAGATGATAGTCGGTACAAGCCCCCACTCTCTCATCTCTGTATAAAAAATTCCTGACTACTTTCTCAATCGGATCCCTGTAAACTTCAACCGGGCGGGCGCTCTGCGCCTTAATATATTCTTGCGCTTGTACCGCGTGGGAATATCCAATGCCAAGACTCCTTTGAATTTCCGAAACTGTCGGATACGTCAAATGCGGATGTTTTTCTTTCATATCATCATCCCTGGCAACTCCGACTGAACCACGGCCCGCGACTTTCCCCCATTGTGCTCTTCCTGCGTAACAAATTCGGATATAACCGCGAAGGTCAGTTCCTTGTCGTCGTCTTCCGCCTTGTAAGACCGGACACAGCCACGCTCACGCAACCACCTGGCATAACGGATACTTGAGTCAGTCCCGATACCCTGAGCAAAACACGCCATTGCAATTTGCGACGTTCGCGCCGGGCAAATAATTTTCATAACATCGTAAACAATGCGATCACACTTTCTTTTTTTAGGCTCTTCCATGATTAACCTCCTTGCCTCCCATAAAGAAGCGCTGCAAGGATAGTACCACGCTGCGCTTCCAATTGGCGCCAATTATTCCGTCTCCGCCGATCCCTCTTTATCTCTCGCTCAATCGGAAGACGATTTTTTACATACCCATCCCAATCATTTAACATTTTTTTCATGTGCAGAAATTTCTCTGAAAAGTACACGTCAAAGTCCTTGACATATATAAGCAGCGCCACCCTGCCGGCATTTATGGCCAGGCACTTATGCCCCTTGTCGTAACTAATCTCCCACCGTGACGCCGGATAAATCCTAAGAAATGACCATTTGAGATTATTCATTATCCGTTTACCTCCAGTAGCTCAGAGTTCTCATATATATTGCCAATTACTTCTATATTGTCACACTCTTCCCAATCGTCTCTAAAATCCTCGTACGATTCATCGTTATCCCATTTTCGTTTTCCAGTTAAATCAAAATATGCTTTTGTGTAACAAAGCCCGACGCTTTTTATCCATACTATTTCTTTTTTCCAATAGTCTTTTTTCTTATCCGAATCGTAGTGTTTGGTTTTGATGCAAATTATATCACCTTCGAAAATCTCCACGCCGTGCTTATCCTTCACTCCTGTGAATTGCATGAGCACAACTTCATTTTCAAAAACTTCTACCGTTCCATCTCTTTCTATCTCAACATAATTGATGATACTATCTTCTTGCCCGTCCCAACCCTTAAATCCAATAGACCAAACTGGCGATAATCTCTTTTCTTTTTTATCCCATGCCAGAAACTTGAGATTATTCATTTTACTCTCACCTTATTCATCTCTTTATAAATTGGTATATATTCTCCATTCTCGCACGTCATGACAGTTACTCCATACATATCAAGAATAACCCTGCTCACCCCGTTTAAATTTCCCTCAAAATCAACCTGGTATGTTGCTTTTGAACCATAGCAAAAGTCCTTATGGCAATACTCTGTAACTATTTTTGTGCCCGGTCTATCACAGACGCTCATAAACGATAACAGCGCTAACAGCGCTATGAATACCAACAAGGCAAACGATCTATCGTCCATTTTTATCCTCCCCTTTCGGCACCATAGCTTCATATATCTCCAGGACCCGCGCTCTTTTTGAAGCCGACAATGTGCTTTTCTTCTGCAGAATCAGATCCCTCTCTGCGCGAATCCTATTGAAGAAATCTTCGCTCATTTTAGTTTGTCTTTCCTCAGATTCTTTCATCTCTTTTTTATCCTTGAGCCATTTGCTTATATTCATTTTAGCAACCTCAATCCCTCTTTTAATATTCTGATTTGCATATCTTCCCTGGCGGCGGAGGCGG
>CAYSLW010000001.1:5014-22280 GCA_964431955.1 uncultured Candidatus Methanoperedens sp.
GGCGGCTTTATTTTTTTTGCTCGGGTCCTTGATACACTTTTTCGCTGCCTCTATTGCCTGACGTGGCCTTTTATCGTCGGGATATTTCTTCTCATATGTATCAATAACCTGTTCTGCGGCAAAAACTGCATAAGAAACACGTTGTTTATAATTCATTATCCTTGTAATGCCCCAGTTTGCCCACTCGTATTTCTTTTCTGAAATAAGTATTTGAATAAGTTTTTTTCCATCAGTTTCTGCCTGAGCCGCAACCCATTCCATTCCTTCGTGACAAGCATCTTTTCCCGAAAGCCATTTTTTTGTAATCTTCATGATTCATCTCCTTTTTTTATATACCCCACAGTCTTATTTACCGGCTCACAACTGTAAATTTCACCGATGTCTTCGTCGTCTCCATAATCTTCCCAATCAGCGTTATCGAGGTTTTTAGCTTCCTTTATCGCCTCTTCTTTACCGGAGGCCATAACAAAGGCCCTTTCTTCTCTTTCAATTGTTACCTGCCTTTTTAGCACCCACTCACATTTCTCTCCCGGAGCAAGCATTTTCTTGATAGCTTTTATCTGATCAACATCGCCAAAAGTTAAGGGGCGCTGCAGAACCTTCGGAAGTTTGCTGCGGTCAATTCCTACTATCATTTTAGCCCCAATTCGTCGTCTATCTTTTTTATAGCCTCTTCCGCTCCTTTGCATACCACGGCCTCAACCACCACCTTCCCGTCTATGTTGTTAAGCGCCTCTATCCACCCCTTTTGCGGAGCGCTGACAACGCCGCCCTCTGTTTTTTTCATCTCTATAAAGAGTAATTTTTTGGGCAACACTATGAGAAGATCAAGCAACCCCGGACGGAGCCCATCCCTCTTGTTTTTCATCCTTGTTTTCCAACTCTTTGTGAATGTAGAATTTGGGATAGCAGTGAATTTTAACTCCCTCATCTCCAGGTGCATGACCACCTGGCGCTGCTCATATTCTTCTGTTTGAATGTCACCCATGAAAAATTCAGCGGGAGAAAATGCGCGGCCACTACATGGCTCAATTTTGTTTAAAGTTTTTTTCATATTTCATCTCCTTTTTTTAACTGCCGCCGGGTATTGGGAAAGGAGATGAAGCCTTTTTGTAAACCCTCACCGGCCGGCAGAAATAAAACTCTCACTGGGTAATTGCATGCGACTTTTTCATCTCCTTTTTTCATCTTCACTACAATTTAGCATTTTGCTCAAATCGTGTCAAGTGGGAATTTTTACCGTCGGAGAAAACTATTTAGAAAAAGGCACGCCCCATTTTTCGGCTTTGCCAAAACTTGTTTTTCCGAACGTGGTTTTTTTAAAACCGGTTGAAGTTTCTCCCTTTTTTTCTGCGGCCTCTTTTTCTTCTTTTCTTTTTTTCCGCGCCGCCGGCGTTCTTTTTTCCAGATATTCCCGGCCGCCCTTTGTTGTCCAAACTCCGCTGAATACCCCCTGCGCGAGATCCTGCGGCGTTTCAACCTTAAACATTCTTTTGCCAGCTTTGTCGTATAGCCCGCCCTTTGAGTACGCGATTAGGGTATCAACGGTGCGGGATATTTGCCCCCCGCCCGGTATTCCAAAAAAGCCCGCGCCATATCGTATCAACTCATTCCGGATGCGCCTGGTATCTCCGGCATCCAGCCAGTCATTTATTCCCTGCGCTATGCTTGTCGCGGATTGCACCGGGGATGTAAGGCCCGCGGCATTGCCGGCGTATTCCCCCGCAAGTTTTTTGTAGATCGGGCTAAACCAAAACTCGGAGAACGGCAGGGGCGGCCTTGACCAACTCCATACTTCTTTATTGGCTAAGCGTTTCGCTATTGTCGAAAAAAGAGAACACGCTGCGAGGAATCTGATAAGCGTCCATATCGCCGCCATTTTCGTGTCCGGCGGCGTTCCGGTTTTGCCAGCCCATTCGCGCAAAGTATTCATGACCTCAAAATTAAAGGTTTGAAAAGGGGCCAGTGTCTTTACTGTCAAAGCCCTCAGCATTCTCGGCTTATCCTCATCATTATACATCGACTGCGTTTTCCCGCCGCCATCTGATGCAAAGTTGAGTAACGCCTCGCCCTCAAGCCCGCGGGACTTGCCATCGTAATATGCAGCTTGTATGGATATCGCTGTCAGCGCTTTTTCTATTTCTTCAAGGAAAATCGTTGACCAGTCATTGATCATATCCTGGGGCGTAGTGTATATCCTCATTTTGCGCGCCAACCTATTGCCGGCGTCCTGTTGTGTTACTGCCCCCGAATCGGAAGCCTTTACTACATAAGAATAATAGGTTTTTGATATCATCTGCAGTTTGTGTGCGTCCAAATAGTCCAGCATCCCTCTCATGCTGTTAATTGCGCCATATCTCCCTATCGTAAGAGCAAATGAGCTTGTCTGCGTGAGCAATGACCACGAGAAGTTAAGAGGGAATACTCCCATGTTCCTGATACTGTTGAATTTACGCGCTACGCGGGAAACTCCCGGAGAAACCTTAAACGTTCTGTCTATCTGGGGCTTAATGCCCGCGTACGCCTCCGCTGTCCATGCTCCCAAAGAATTGGCCGAATTTTTATACCCCAGGGATTCAAGCTGCTGTATAAATGCCTTATTGTTTTGAATGATTGATGTGTTAAAAATATCCTGACCGGCGCTCACAATATAAAGCTCCATTAATTTTATAGCCGATAATATCCTATCCTCATACGGAATACCGTGCTCCCTGGCCAGTTCGCGGGCATTGTAGGGCTTATTCGGGAAGACATAATCGGGAAGATCAGCGGCCGACATAATTTCCTTGACCTTTTTACCTATCATCCCAAACCTTTCCCACATTGTTATGTCCCTCATTATTTCCGGCGAATACCATAAGCGATATTTTATCAATGGCTGGCGCCTAATGCGGCGCATGGCGTTTTGTTCATTTATAGTTTCATTAAAAAAATTACGCAGCTGATTCGCCTGGAGCCGGATATCTGCCACAGTAGCCTCCGGGTGCGGTTCGGTTTCGCGTAAAGCATCCGTAATTTCAATGTCCTTAGCGGAATTCTTTTTAACACCTTTAAATATCTCAATTCCTTTCCGAAGTTTTTCATTAACCCAATTCAAATGCTGCATTGACATCTTTCGCGAGCGCCAAAGAACATACCGCTCCAACATGCCGGCCTGGCCCTTCATCGGCACTTTTTGCGCGACAGTCAGCGATCCATCCATGCGCTGTATCAACCTGGTGATATCCTCATATCCACCTACGTGTTCCGAGACGTCCACAAACTTTGCACCCGTAAATTCTTCCGGCACCCACGGACCGGCTTTCCGGACAGCTATCGTGACCCTGCCCTCTTTTGTGGTCCGGACCGCGACGCCCTCTTTTTTAGCAGTCTCATATAAGAATTTTCTCAATACTATTATTCTGCGATTCGCCTCGTCAGCGCCTATGGTCCCGGCCAGACGTTTACCATTCGTTTCCTGTATTTTTTTCTGTATGGCCCTTATGTGTGACAACGCCGGCAACTGCAGGGATTTAAAATATTCGTAATGCTCATTAAAAGCGGCGCTCGAGCTTTTAAACGGCCGGATTGTGGTATCATCCCACAGGCCCGCATGCTTTTCAAGCGATGTTTTGATTGCAAGCAGATCCGCTTCATCCCTAATATCGGCCAACAGTTGCTGTCCTTCCGGCTCTAACAAATAATCGTACGCCTCCGCCCTGTATGCCGCCACGGACTGTTTGGGCTTTTCAAGTTGCGCCACATCAAAGTTTTGGAGCTCCCATAGCATTTGAGCCACGGCGGAACCCCGTACGCCCTTCTCCCCCTCGATCTTAAGCTTTACCGTCATTTCCTCGAGTGTAGGCGTGCCTTCGTCATGGCTCACGATCACTCTCCTGATCTTAGGGTCTATATTTTTCCACGATTTCTGAAAGCGGTATTCCCCGGGATCTACTTTTCCCAGGACCGCTATCCTGAAAGGCAGGAGGCCCGCATTTTCGTCATGCGCCTTTTGCCATTCTTCCATTGCTATTTCGCGGAACCCCTTTGCGACTTCCGTGTGTTGGGCCGGCGTTGGCTCCGTCATGCCGGATCCCTTGGTTATTTCCTGTTTTAGTTTCTGCTTTTCCTCTAAAACTTTTCTCTTATGCTGCTTCGCCACTCTCTTGCGCAAAGATATTAACTCGGTTTGACCTTCGCCGGTGGTTGTCAGATATCTCATGATTTCCCCGGGATCTCCCATCATTGGCTTTTCCGGACGTTTATACGCGACAAGTTTATCAAAAAGCTCGTTGTCTGTCATTCCCAGTGCATCGGCAACCTCGTCCAGCGCGGCTCCACCCTTTTTACTGAATGCCCTGCGCTTAACCGATTGCGATAGCGACGCCCACTCTCCGGACTTATAAAGAGGCACGCCTGGCGTAAAGTATGCCCTGGACGCGTCAATCACTCCGGTATCAGCATATCCGCCGCGCTTGTATCCCTCGCGTACAATTGCCGGTAATTCTCCGGCCACCATTTTATCAATAAAATCGCCGCCCTCTGTCAACGCTTCATACTTTGCCATTTCGGCAGCATATTGCGCGCGCAGAAAGACGTTTATCTCTTTTTTGGTTGGTATTCCCATCACCCTCTGTTCTTCCTCAGCAAGGGATTCGATAAGGATGTCAATCTCTTTATACTCACCTTCATCTACATCCCGGACACCCGGCGTTTCTACGGACGGTTCCACGAAATAAAAAGGCACCCTCTTTTCGGCCTTGTATGAAATCGCTCTGTCTTTTTCCTGAACCACGATATCAAGCAATCCCGCGGGCAATTGATTCTTGCCATTCAATGCCGGCATGACAAGGCCGCGATTGCTGACGATCGCATATTTTGGCGCCGCATAAGTTTTTTTGAGATCCCTTAAGACCTTCGTAAAGCCAGCCGATTCGGCTATGTCATTGTCCACTGTCTCCACCGCCAGTATTTTATTGTCCGAGCTCAGGAGCATGACGGCCGTTTTGGGGATATTGTTGTCAAGCATTCCCGTTATCGCATTTGCGACATGGCCGGGGCTGGTTATGCTTGCTCCGTATCCGCGCCAATCTTCAAGCCCTGCCTTGTGATCATGCGTTTCGGCCACTATTCCGCCGGATACAGGGTTGAGTAGCGTATATTTGTTGTGGTCCGTGATAATATGCCCTGCAAAAGTATCATCGGCTAAGACTTCCACCGCCAGGGTATAATCCTCCGGCGACATCTTTTCGTTTCCGCTCGGATGATTGTGCCCTGACCATATTTTTGCGGGCTTGAATTTTTCTTTTATCTCCCTTTTCTTTGCTTCAATTAAAACCCTGGACACGCTGTCGTTGCTATTGCTGTTTATAACAATGGGCGATGATAACGGTTTGCCGTTTTTATCAACTGGAATAAAAATAAATTGTTCAATGTCGGGCCGACGCTGCAATGCTATGACGGCGGCCGCATCCTTGTAGTCCTTTATTGTGATCTCGCCATAATCCAAATCGCCGGTGGGAATATGCTTTTGAAATCTGTCGATAAGGTCTTTCCGGGCACCGGTTATTTTATTTATTTCTTCTACCCCGAGGCGCAGCGTTCGCTCTGCCCCGCGCTGAGACCCCATTGCTATATTTACGGACTCCGCTTTTGAATCAGCCAGTGCTCTTTCGGCGGACCTTAATGACCTTTTTAAAAGACGGATATCTTTTTCCCTTAGTTCTCCGGCACCTTCCGGATAGTTTTGAATTGCCTGATTCCACAGCCTGGCCGCGGATTCCCAGTCAAGCCGTTTTTCCGCCTCTTGCGCTTTTGTGCGCGCCTGGGCAGTGGTTAATTTTTGGGGACGTTGTTCTGCGGGCCCTTTCGGAGCTCTCTCTTCAGGTAGTTCCTCTGTTTTTTTTCTACCAGGGATTTCAATTCTTTTTCTGATAAATTTTTCATCTGATCTACCTCCTTTCTTACTAAATACTACTATATTTTTATCGGTTTTGTCAATACCTTTGTCGATTATTATAGTCCCGGGCGGATATTTTTGTTTTGTTATTGGATCTATTTTTAACTGACTTTCACCTTCCTCGAATGCGGATGTTCCCCTTGCTATAAAAAATTTTCCATTAAATCCCATAACAACACCAGGCCTGATTTCATGCTCCATTTTATTTAATTTATCCAGAAAAGAAGAAATTATATCCATTGTTTCTTTTAGCGTAGCACCCTTGTGCATGATTCCCCACATCTCATCACCGGAGGGACTACCCACTACGGATTTATATTTCCCTACCCCCTTACCACCAAGGTCGAGAACAAAGGTTTCAAGAATTTTCTCAACCACGCCGTCGGTTATTTTTCTTCCATAGGTATTATTTAAATCCCCCATACCGGATATATCGCCTATTATAAGGATAGGATCGTCTCCAATGTTTTTTCTTACATTCAATTCCTCTATCAGTGCCCCCACACCAGGTACATTCTTTAATTCATACATATACGGAATACCGTCGTCGGTGAATTTTAATACCATTCTATTTTTATGTTTTTTAGTATCAGCAAAAAGAGACTCTTCCTGCAACGCATAGTCTGGTGCCTCACCCTCGGAAACGCCAGGGCGCGGCGGTTTCGCCAAGTCGGGATAATCCGCAAGGACTTCCGCCGGCACGGACTTACCGTCGGATATGGCTTTTTTAATAATCTTTAAATGTTCGTCACTTTTTTGCCTTTCCACATTGCTCGCTGCGACATCATATTTTCCTGTCTTGTCTCGCCATTTGGCTTGTGTATCTTTTGGCAGGGTAGATATCCAGTTATCAATATATTCCCTGTTCGTCATCTCCCACGGCTCTTTCGCAACGGTGGGCTTTACTGGTAGAATACTGCGCGTCATGGTTATTGTCTCACTTCCATCTGACGATCTTATCACAATTTGCCCACTCTCTTTAGATAAATCCGCAAATGTTTTTCCTAACGCCTCGCCCTTGCGACCAGTCTTTCCGGCAACGCCCAATATTGTAACCTTTTCTCCCCACGTTGTCTCTGCCTCTTGTGGGAATCCCCGGGCTATTATATCTTTATTATGTTGTATTCTTTTTGCTCTTTGTTCTTCGGTTACCACGGGTTTTTTATTAAAATATTCGGCGGTCACCCCGCGGGGTTCGGTCTCCGCCCGCTCTGCCTCGGTTAATACTCTCTCGCGTGGCCGTTGCTCTGCCGCCCTGCGTGTTGGTCCGCCTTTTTCTTTCTCGCGGCCCTGCCTTGCCTTAAGTTCCTGTATCTCCGGCTCCGTAACCGCTATTTTGCCCTCTTGTAGCGCTTTTTTGGCCTCTATACGGCTTTGCAGCTCCTCATCACTGACTTGGGCCAGTTCTGCCCTGTTGACCTCAACAGCGCTCTGCAGGAGCGATGTGAGCCCCTGGACAGTAGAATCTCGCAAAGTATTGAGATCCTCTGTCTGCGGCATGTTCCCCACCGCCAGTTTTTGAATGATTTGCTCGGCTTCGGCGAATCTCTCTGTATTGATCGCAACGAAAGCGGCATCGGCGCCGTCACCTATCAGTTCCATTGTTCCGTCCGGGTCGCCTATTGGATCACCCACGAAGTCCGGCACGGCGGCCTTGACCTCTATGTAATCGTCAATATCGCTATCGTTCATTTCCCCGCTGTCTATCATCTCAATGACAGTGTCGCGCGGTATTGAAAGCAATTGCTTCAATCTCACCTGATGCGTGGCTATGGCGCTTTTTTCATAAGCGTCCAATGGCTCGCCGGTTTTAATCTTTTGCTCGATCGTGGCCATGCGCTCCGGCGTTACCTGAATATCCTGCGTGACTACGGATTCCGCGGGAGCTGCGGGACCGGGCGCTGCGGCCTGGTATCTTTTAATACCCGAGAACGGAAGCGCTTCGGGTTGTGATGCAACGGGGCTCACAATATTTTTTGCGGCAAGGGCTATGTTTTTTGAAAAATTATCAAAAAATTTATAATCTATCTTGTCGGAAAACTCATATTTAGCGTCTGCTGTCTTAATCCACGAGCCGCTTGGGCCTTGTTTATATTGGGCTGGACTTTTTTCCCGGAACGCTCCCATTTTATTTAATACCGCATTCACCAATCTGTCCGCTAATTTCTGTGATTCTTTTTCCGATAAGGAAGGTTTTCGAGATTTCACAATATCGGCCATTTGCAATCTTGTTTTTTGATAAGCGATATCCCTGATATATTTTGAAGAATCCTTATGTGTTATTGCCGTGAATAAAGACATCATCGTGCCAGAAATTAAGGCATTTTTAACATCTTTTGTTTTTGCGTAAGCTACTGATCCCGCAAACACTCCACTGGCGGCGGAGGCGGCAATGACATCTTTCATCAATGCCGTCGTGCCTATCATTCCACCAAAAGCAATGCTCTCGCTTATGTTTGTAAGTGATTCGCCAGGCTTGATTTTTCCCTGCTCCCTACTTTTTGCAACCTCTTCGCCGAATTGTGCCAATCCAAATTTAGCGCCGCCCATAACTGCACTTGCAATTCGTACAGCAGTCGCTGTATCTGCTACCCTAAAGGGAATCAGTTTTGTTGGAGTTGTTCCGAGTATTTTTCCCGCGGTATACAAAGATATCATACGTCCGGCCATCTCCCCTGCCATAGAATAATATGGAAAAGCTGATTTCAACGTTTTATCTTCAGGCAAAAATTTGTCACCCGTTATGGTTCGGGCTATTATTCCCACCGGGCTCTTCCTAATCAGCTCTGTGGTAGCTGCCTGCGCCTTCATTTCGAAAGGTGCGTTTTCCCTAAGATATTTTGCCTCGCTTATAAGATCTATTTGTTCAGATTCCTCTGGAGTAATGCCACGGCCCGGCTGTTTGTATGGTACGCGTATTTCGGGCTTTTGTTTTGGCGGCGGTGCCCACGAAACCCCTATATCCTTCATTCCCTCGGGTCTGACCAGGCCTTCCTGTTCACTTGCGGGCACTTTATCCCGCTGCGCTGTAGCCTTGAGCATGCGATCCTGTATCGCCCCTATCCTTTTGACCTGTTCCTTTTTTTCGGGAGTGAGCTCTTTCGTTGGCCATGTTTTGTCAGGCGGGTAGGAAATGGCCCCCGGGGGCCTCTCGCCAGGTGCAAAGCGGCGCGGAGGAAGATCTTTCCACTTCCCCTCACCCTCTCCGGCCGGAGCAACATCGACCCCGGTCCCGACAGATTTTCCCACCGCCTGCGGAAATTCTACGTGTCCCTTGTATTCCGGATACTTTGATATGACACGCTCCGCCAGCTTGCGATCATCTACATCGGCGTATTCAGGATATTTGGTTTTTATCCTTTTGGAAAACTCTGTGTAGTCCATGTTTACTCAGTCGAGCCCACCCAACCCCAGCGTATCTTTTATTTTTGCTTTTGCGGGTGCGGTTTTTTTATTAGGTGAGAAACCTCCGCGTCTTGCGGGCCAACCAACATCAGCCGGTTTGCCCCCGCGCGGCCATCCTAAAAAGCTCTTAACAGGCGTTCCCGCGCTTATAGGTTTTTTCTCAGCTTGCGCCGGCACGAATGTGTTTTCTTTTAAATATTTTAAAACAGAAGGATCCTGGTCAACCCCCAAGTATCTCGCTACCTGATCAACCGATTCCAGTGTGTCGACTTTCATATCTATTTCCTTCCCACCGATAAAAGTTCTGAATCTTCCTGATTCTATGGCGCTTTGCCACCGCCCCAGGTTCTCTTGTCTCGCGCGATCGGGTGAAGGCCTAAGAGATTTCTCACGATCAGTTTCTTGCTTCTTAAGAGATTCCTTGTATGCGGCAGCAGTAGCCTTGCGCTTCTCAGCGTCCGCCAGCAATTTTGTTTTATAGTAACTCCCGAATGCCCCTATTATCTTTTCGCCCATTTTTCCAACTTGCTCAATTGGATCACCGGCGCGCCTGGACTGCCTCAGTTGTTCCTGCAATAAATATCCGCTTGCCATGATTGCCTCCTATGGTTAATCTATTTTGCCAAGTTCGCGGCATATTGGGCGCCCTTAAATGCGCCATACGCCCCGGCTCCAGCCCCTATCAGTCCGGTAGCAGCAGAAAGATATCCCATGCGCCGTGAAAATCTGCGGTTAGACGAGGCAAGGCTTGCTGTCATTGCCCTGTCCTCCGCGGCCATTCTCTCGCGCGCCTCTATATCTGTCCTAAGTCTGTTCATTGCGTTGACATCAGATATCTTTTGCATTTTCACGCCATGCGTTTCGGATCCAATACGCTCAGAGGTTTTATATTCTTCCCCTATTTGCTCTGACCCCATCTCAAGACCAGCCTCATCAAGACGCTGACCCCACTTTTCCATTTTGTCACCAGAGTATCTGGATATTGCACCCGGAGACCATCCGCCTCGGGCCAGGCTCGGCGCGATATCTGCCTTGAATTTCTTGCCCCACGACTCCTCGCCTATGCGTCGCGTAGTCCTGACCAACTCCTTCCGTTTTGGATTTAACCAACTTATTCCGACAGCCATGTTACGCCTCCTTTTCCTTTTCTACCAATTTATTATAATCCGGTGACAGCAATCGCATAAACCTGTCCTGATAACGATGCCGCGATTCAGTTAAATACTCGTTATGTTTAGCGAGCGCATTTACCCGCGCCTTCAAGAACGCAAGCACCGCAAGAAACAACGCCGATAACCCCTGAAATATCTGCGTCATTAGCTTGCTGTCGTTGGTAGTGGACTTGATAATATCACGACCCGCGTTCTGCGTATTGCTCTTATCAAGCCCCAACTGCACCTTAGCCATCGCATTCGCCTGCATTGACATATTCACTTCCATTTCACCTATCCGGCTCTCAAGCCCTGTGACTTTAAGCTGATTATCCGCAAACTGCTTATTTACGGAGTCCTTTAAGTCGGTTACTCTTTTTTCATACTTCGCCGAGATGCCGAATAAGCTACCGAATATCCCTGCGTACGACTGCGCTGATAAAACCGAAAGAGCAAATAAGCAATATGCGAGGCGTTTCATTCTTTGCCCTCTATATCCTTCTTTCTAAAATAGAATATGAGTTGTAAAACAAAAAGTATGATTTCCTTGTCAAAGTATTCGGCAATTCTCCCCGCAAGAGTGTAAGGGAAATTTACGATACTATCAAGGAATTTAGCGCAAGCTTCAAGAGCCGCGGCACCACTGACGCTTTCGGGGTCAATTCCCTTCACCGCCTTTATTTTGTTCCTCGCCTCTTCCGCGGCTGTCATAATCATTGTGGCGAAATCGTCAAGCATTTTGAATTTGTCCTGCATATGCGACAGAAGTAATTTGATACTGCCCTTGAATTTCAAGGGATTAACCTTCCAGTCCGTTCTAATCGCCGCCCACATCTTTTTCATCGTTTCTACGCCAAGTTCAATCTTGATGAAATCCAGTAACTCGCCAACCACCTTTTTGTCAATTTCTACTTTCATAATATCCTCCTCAATATGTCCACATCACCGGATTTGGCAAACTGCTGTCTATATCGATATGCAGAAAAGTATCGCCAATCCCAGCCCTTCTTACCTCTACGCCATTATACCAATTCATAACAAAATTTACTATCTTCCAGCGCGTAAATGAGCTCACGCATTTTATATCAACCGCCAGTCCGCGCAAATGGGCGCTGTCCGCCACTCCGCCAATCTTCGCATTATATTCCGGCGTTCTATACCCGCTGGTTATCACTAGCGGAAAGCCTAATATCTGCCTCATAATATCAAGAAAATGAACCATACGATAATCCATATTCTCCTCGCCGGTATCCGGTGATACAAATTCACGATAGGTGAAATGCTTAATCGTCATCCATTGTTCTGTCGTCATTTCAGTAAACTCCTTATTGCGTATACAACAATCAATGCCCCTGCTACACTATACCAAAATTCCGGGATATTGAAAATCATTTAACCCCCACTGCCTGCTTAATCTTTCCCAAGTCCTCTGATATTTGCTTTATCGTAGTATTGAAGATTTTGTCCAATTCTTTTATGTCAGCCGTGTTGCCGGATATTCGCGCGGAATTGTTGTTTATCCGTTCTTTTACGCCCCCGGTTTTTACCAGAATTGCCCCCGCCGTTGTCGCTAAAACAAGTATCAGCATAAGCCACGGGGCGTAACCGTTCAATTTAAGTGTCGCCATCATCACCTCCATCAAGTATTTTTTTTATCTCATCGATATCTTTTTTCATATCATCCTTCAGCCGATTATAATGACCCGTCAATTCCTTGTAAATAACATTCCCCATATCGAGGCGTTCGAGGGCCTTCTCTATTTTTTCCAACCGTTCCCGTATTTCGTCTGCTATCATGGCGTGCTTACCTCAACAATATAACTGCTTTTACCTATTCCTTCAAAAAATATCCGTAATTACCTCCTGCGGCTTTTTCCGCAAATTCTTCAACCACAAAATAATCTTTATCAAATTTATTCCTATTGATATTCGCGAGATATTTAGTTTCATTTTTGCCTCAATAATTCTTTTGTCATGTTTTTAAATCTTTATCGATAATCTTCGCGTTTTTCATTCTTTTTCTAAACCATTCGGCGTCTTCTCTAACATTCGGGTTATATTTTTTATATGAGCCGAAATGCCCGAACAATAAATGACACCGACTGCAAAGCGTTATTAGGTTGCTCGGCTCAAGTTCCAACGACTTATCCTCCGCAAAAGGAATTATGTGATGCACCTGCAATTTTTTCTTACTATCACAAACCGCGCAGGTAGGATAAGCTTTTAAGTATGCTTTTCTAACTTTACTCCATTGAGATGCCCTCGCCGCAATAGAAAATAAGGCAAGAAAAAATAATGCTAAAAGAGTAAATAGTTTTTTCATTGCTTTTCAAGCTCCAGCGTTATAGCAAGATTACTGATAGCAGGGATATTTATACCCACAAGGCATCGGTCTATCCATACTTCGGCATCGTTATTTATACTTTCGTTTGCGTCTATATTTAATCTTCCCTGCGTAACATTGCTCGCCGCTGTCGTTGATATTGAAATTCCCCCCCACGTGCTATCGCTTGTTAAATTAGTCGCTCCGCTTGTCACTGTTCCGACAAGATTATTGCCTGCGTCAAACAGGTCAATATACAATCGTATATTAGTAGTGGTGGCGTAATTCGTCCTGAACCAAGCCGATACAGTATAGGTTTCCGTCGCTGTTATTGTGACCGTGGAATATGCTATCCACCTACCAGAATAGGAAGTCGTTAAATTATCAAAGCGGCAGGAATAAGTTCCTTTGTGCGCAAAATCTGATTGCCTGCCTATACTCGCCGCTGTTCCTAATTCTGTCCACGATGAACCCGCTACGCCTGTTTGAGAGTCCTCAAATCCGGCGTTCCATACCATTAAGTTTGTAGGAGTTGCTACATCGTCTATGTGATAATTTATTATATCGCATTTATTAAAAACCACGCTCGTTGATAATTCTACGCAATCAGCTCCCACCGGAATTGTGAACGCCGCTATCTCAAGATTATCCTGATTTCCGACGTGTATAATAGTATCTGTTGTTCCTGTCGACCCCTGCATAATATACGCTTTTGTAAGGGTGTAGGTATCCGGCAAAAGTCTAAAATCACTTCCCCAACTATCTCCGGTAAAAGATGAGAGTTCTCCCATTTTTGAGAAATAAACATATCGCTTTTGAACATTGTCAACGACATTATTTGCGTCGGTATCATAGACGGCTTTTGTCATATCACCTGAACCGCCGCCGATTGCGTCCGTCGCCTTCATTATAGCGTAATCCGTGTAGCCCTTTGTTGAGGCGTCGCCGTTGTTTACGGGGGATGTGGAGATGTTTGTTATGAGATAACCCGACATTGCTAATGCTCCCGTCATTGTGTCGCCTTCGACTTTTACAAGGTCTTCTGATACATCACGCCCGTCAACCGTATCACCAACGCCCTGCATAGTGATATTGTTTCCTGAATCTACGAATATGCCACCACTATATATTGATACTTCGTCTGTTAAATTTATTTCACTCTCCGATATATCTACATTCCCAAATCTTACACCCCTTAACCAAGTTCCGGTATTTTCAATTAAATTAAGGCTACTACCTTCAAAATTAGTCATATTAAAAGCCGTTCCCAATTCGCTTTGACCGTTTCTGTCAAGTGTCAATATAGATGTAATTGTCTTTGAGCCTGAAATAGTCTGCCAGTCTCCGGTGCTTACGAATGTTTCATAAGTCCTGCCGTCAAGCAATTCGCTGTCCGCGGCTTTTGCGGTTATGCCGAGATAGGTTGCGGGTGCGGAGCTTGTGAATACAGAGTCGCTTTCAGTCGCAACATAGGTAAAAGTAGCAGGCGAGGTCATATAATTATCCCGCTCCGATACATTCATATAGGTCAGCGCCGCCGAGCTTTCCTTTAAGAAATACCCCACAAGCGAATTTGTCGCCGCCAAAACTTCTGCATCCGACGCATATCCGCTTAATCCACCGGATATTTGAGCACCCACCCAGCCCTTATTCGCCGCTTCGCCACTTACCGTCGGAGTGCTACAATAAAGTTTCCCGCCCTCCCTGAAATCAAAAGTCCCCGTAACTGTGCTTGTGGTCTTTTTTAGAAACTCCGCATTTGCCATACTCACACACAAAATCAATATAAATAGTTTTCTCATTCTCCTATACCTCCGTCTGATATTAATATATTCCCATCGTCGCTTACAAGCACCGAACCGTTATCGCTCACCAAACAATATCGCAAATAATTCAAATTATATGTGGACGAATAAGTCGCCGTTGATACTTTCGGTAAATCAGTCAAATACTTTCCGCTTCCATAATGAAATGCGGCTGACGACTTTCCGTTAATATAAACATTGCTTGATACTACCAACCCGAAATTATTAGAGGTTAAATTAACATTGTCCAATACTATCCCCGAAGCCGTGACCGTATCTGCTATCACTGCGTTATCGCCGTAAATATCATCAGCATAAGTATCGCCCGCCGTTCTCGTTGTAGTTCCGAAAGTAATCTCACTGCCGTCGTATTCTATGCTTGTCGCAAATGTCGCACCGGCAACAAAGAAATCTACGCCCGCCACGCTTTCCGTGTATATCGCAACCTTACCGCCGTCTGCGCCCTGATTAGTGAAATAATCATAGTCCTGCTCACTATTGTCGAGTATCTGAAAACCTCCGGCTGATGTAACAACAGCCTTGCCGTTACCTACTTCTATACCAAGCCCTCGGCATTTCGTGGAAGTATTTACTACCGGAGCTATCGTAGCCATATCGTAAATATCTTCCAAATCTGTGCTTGCGTATTTGTATGTTTCTCTGTAATAATCAACATAAAAGTAATCCTTACCATGTTGTCCCGCAACATAAGGAGTTACATTGCCAGCATATTGAGAAACTATTGAGCCTGTAAATTTGGTATTGACGCCAGCCCTTTTTCTAATAACCTTATAAGAAAATGTCTTTGATGAATATGATACTTCACATTCATATATATCACCCTCTATAAAACCCTCGTCGCAAAAAGTGGTGAAATTCATATCTACGCCGTTTAATGAATAACGAAACGCCAAGTAATCGTAAAGGGTTGAACGAAGATAAATACCCATAATACCCAATGAGGTATTAAATCCAAACCATTCGTCAGTAACATTATATTCATCTATTTTATATCTGGCATATATAGTCAATGTCGTGCTAACTGGAACAGTGTAAGACTTTTGTCGTGTCATCGTAACGCTGGACAGGGTGCTATTTGGAAAATATGCCCAGTAATAACCATCCGTAACTCCATAACCACCTACATTCGCACTATATGATATATTCCAATCCGTGACAGTATCAGGATAAACAGAAAACTCGTCAGTAAAAGCATAATCCACTATTTCGGTTTCGTTTGCAACATCCACATACCCATTCACCCGAATCGTATTAACATCGCCAGTAGTCCAGTATGTATCTGTTGAAGTCATTACCATTGAGCCGAGAAACTCACTCCCGCCGTCCGTGCCGTCAAGCGTTATTGTATAAACACTCCCGTCCGAAAAGTATATCAGCGTATTCTCAACCGTCCTGTATAAAGCGTCTGCCCCCGCCAATCGCGCGAGCTTGCCGTAATATAAGTCGTCTACCTGACCTTGCCCGTCGTCGTCTGTCTGTAATGCGCCGGGATAAACCTGTTCGGCGCGGATGTTTTTTAGATATAATCGCCTTGCTTTCGCCGTCACCTCGGCTATTGCCCCGGCCACCTCTACCCCAGTATCAAGCTTCAATTTATTCAAAGCCCTGTAAATACTATCAAATTCGGCGTTTATACTGGTAGAATTGGGCGTATCCTTGCCAATGCGGTGCTTACGGGCGAATCCAGTCAAAAATAGTGCGCAGAGCAATATGGGGAGTATTCGGGATATTTTCATTTTCGTATTTTCTTCTCTTCAATGAAGTGAACGCCTATATTATGGACCTTTATGGTTGACGTGCTTTCGATCGTCGGCTGAAAAGAGCTCACGGCCGTTCCCGCGGCAATCGGCACCAGTGTCGTTTTGGTATTAACTGAGGTCAATGTAAAAAATTGAGAGTTGCTTACGGTGGATCCGTTCAATTTGTATTTGAAATTAAAAGTACCGGAGCCGGTTGTGGTAACAAAGGCGTTTTCGAAATGCTTCTTATTTATTCCGGTCCCGAGATCAAGGAAGTCAAGGTTCTTGCATTCATATTTCCACGCCACCTCGCTGCCGTTAAACTTGTTTCCATTATTCAATTCCCATATCTTCGCGCTATCGGCATCCGACATAAAATCCTTTGTCCCATACTTTGCGAAGGATCCCGGGTTCAGTCCCTCTATCATGGTCCATGCCCCTTTTCTGTTATAGACATATATCACATTATTTGTTTCACTATCGCCGGTTGATATCCCTATCCAATACCTGTCCTCAATCACTGCGCTTGCCGGCGCCACTTCGGGATTCCCCTCAGGGCTCCATTTCATTGTCATGCTTTCAACGGACGGGTTCTCGGTGCCATCATCAGTCATGAGCGTTGCTTTCAGCCGCACCCACGTGCCTGTAGAAAATATGGGTATATCAGCGCCAGATGCTATGCTATGCCAGGAATCCGCATTCAAAGTCGTCGTATCGGTTCCTGACTTATAGGCGTACGCTATATGAGTGCTCACCTGATTATTATAAGTTTGCTCAGTTATAAACTTTTTCCAATCGTAAACAGTGCCCGCGTTAAATTCCTTTGTGATCAGCGTTCCTGAGGATGATATAGCGCCGATTGATATCAACTGCAACACCGGAGT
>CAYSLW010000001.1:22380-41562 GCA_964431955.1 uncultured Candidatus Methanoperedens sp.
TCAGCGTTCCTGAGGATGATATAGCGCCGATTGATATCAACTGCAACACCGGAGTATGGGAGCTTTGCGTCGTTGAAAAACTGCTTAGTACCTGAACGTACCGGCATGGCGACAGCGCGGCCGGTATTTTTACTCCGTTAAATAAGTCGCCGTTAAGATCTGTCCACGATTCGCCCGAGCAAGTTGCGGACCATGTCGAGGATCTAATTTTAAAATTTATCGTTGTTCCATAAACTTCGTAATCGTTTGCGACGACCATCGTCGCCGTGCTCAGCCGGACGAGGCCATCGCCGGCAGTAAGGTCAGCCACTTCGGTTGTGTATGTGCCCGTGCTTTTATGTTCAGGGACATGATCAACATCTTGCCCTAATTCTATTTGATACCAGTACTGCGGCCTTATTATCCACCTTAAATTTTGTACTTTGTCCACCCTAACTGGAACCCATTCAACCACAAACTGAATTTGGTCTCCAGAGAAAGTGTCGTCAAAATCTATTTGTTCTTCTATTTTATTATTTCTGCCTTTGCCCTGCGTAAGATAATAAAGATTGCCAAACGACCCGGCGGATGCGCCATAATAATAATCCGCTTTCTCCTGTATAAGCCTTGTTGTTTTTGAGCCTGCAGTAACCCATATATTGTCCTGTCTTATTTTTACGGTTACTCTTACCTCAAGCACCAGCTCTGTGACCAGCCCGTAATTGGTTGTTAAAAATTGCGATCTAAATGACCCCCTCGCCGCTTCAATTTCGGCGTTAAATTTATATTTGCAAAATGTTATACCGGAGCTTACGTTCATATCAAACAAAAATGTATAGGTGGAGTCATAGTCGCCCTTGTCTCCCGCGCCGTCGTTGTCAATCACAACAACACGCCCTGCGGGAACACCGCTTGTTTCGTCTATCACTTTTATAAACTCCGCCGGAGTGGTATATTTAGTGGCGCCACTATCGGATATTTTTAACTGATTTATAAACTCCAAATCAAAATTATATTCAGACAACGTGCCATATGTAGATACTGCGTCCCTATGCAACTTAAATGTTCTCGGAGTAAGATATACGGTGGTATCTGTAGACGCGTTCACTTTTGATAATCTTACATCATCCCCCGCCATTTCGGTATTGCTAAAATTACTTGACGACCCCCCTGCCGTTGTCGTGCAAAAGGCCGTGTCATAAGTATTTGAGCTGCTCCAAACCTTCGTCTTATCTTCAAGCGTTATCTGATTATTTTCCACTGAAACATTGTTCAGTGTTCCCTCGTTAAACTTTGAGGTGCTGTCGTTGCTCCAAAAGAACGTCTCGCCAATCAAATTGTTACATTCAAGGAAAATATCCCTGATATTTTCATCTATCTTCGTGAATTGGCCATCGTACGCCATCATGCCCCTATTTGAGAGGAATACTAAGGCGTTCCCCACCGCCTGTATAGATTCTTTGTATTTGGCTCCATAATACTCGCTGACCTTGCCGCGCTCCCACGATTCCGGCCGGGCTCCGTACAGCGCCCACATTGAGGTATCTTTGAAAAAATAGATATCTCCGAGAAAAGACTTCATGCATCTGACAATATCGCCATCATTGTTTCCGAATATAGCGAAATTAATATCAACGTCCCACGATGTTTCAAGCGATGGATCGGTGCCTTCGTCGGACCAGTAAACGGTTGATGGATCCGCAAATGTTGACCCCACAAACAGCATATTGTTGTGGGCCTCTATATCAAGCCCCCTGGGGATAAAAGGGCACTCGGTACAAGAGCCGTCAGCCAATGTTCCCGACCAGTAAAAAACGTCGTCCGTTCCAGAAGGATTTACAAAAAATATCTTATCAGTGATGACGGCGGCCCTGAGCGGGCCATCGTCAGTTTCAATACCAGTCTTTAGCGTGTACCAGTCGGTTTTACTCACCGTCGCATATAATACGCCACTGGAAGACAGCGCAATAAGAAAGCGCTCCCCATTTGACTTAAAGAATTTATAAAGGCCTATAATCGTATCGGTACACGGATATGTGACTGTTGTGGAAGACGCGCCAAGAACAGGCTCCAGGCAATTCTGATCTATGATTATATTTTCGGCTATTCGCGTCTCATGGACCTTTATATCATAGCCGGTATCTGTTAAATTCAGTCCCCCGGTGAAGTCGTTTAATGTTACATGCAGGGGATTAACCGTTGCCGCGAAAAGAGCGCCGGTTGTTAAGAGTAGGAATAGTTTTTTTTTCATGGCGCTTTCGGGTCCGGCTTAGGAATTTCCCCCGCTTTGATTTTGACAGTGTTCGCCATTTCCAGTAAGAGCAGGTTGGCTTGTGTCATTTCAAACGCAGCGGCATCCCCCTGGCCGCGGACAGTATTGATCTGAGCCGCTACCCGAAGCGCTAACACATAATGGTAGGGATAAAGTTTTTTTATCCCGTTGAACGGCATATCCGTTGACGAGCTCAACTCCGTTGGCATAAGCACGGAATCCACTGTTAATATCTTTGAAACATTCGGCGGCGGATACAATCCGATCTGAGTGAATGTTCCGACGGCCATATAATACCTTGTCGGAAAATCTGCCGCACCATTTGCAGTTTGAGCGGTTGTCCATCCCCCGTATTCTTTATCCAGCTCCGGATAAGATATCACCTTCAGAACGCTCGTTCCAAACATTACCCTGTACGGCGTATAAACATCCGAGGACAAAGCGTAATACGTGGTATTGGCGGCCAACGTGGCCGTGGATCTATCAGTCAAGCACCATGTGATATCGCAAACCGCGTATTGCTCAAGATTAAGAAATGCCGTAAGAACAGCATCTGAATAATGAGGATCAACCCCGGTCGTCACCTGGTCATTTGTAAGAACCCTTATGGCCGTAAGAGATCCGCTGAGAGATAGGCCTGCAGCAAAGAGAGAACTTGCAAAAAATAATCCGCAGAATCCGCATAGTATTCTTTTCATAGTACTCCTTTTATAGTACCCGTTTTATTTCGTAAACCCGAGAATGTTTACATATCCCGCTGTTATCGGTATTCCGCTTTCGTTGACCACGTCAATTCTCATTATGCTGTTCGCAGTACCAAAAACATAATCGTATTCAGTTTTTCCTATGTTAAGAGGATAGTCGACGGCCGAAGTGGTTATTTTTTCCCTGCGCAAATACGGCAGTGTCTTATCGTCACCATCATAGATATTGATATAAGTGTTTCCCGAAGCGAATGTAACATTGGCAACGCAATTCGTAAGATAGTTTGCTTTATCAGCAGTCGCCTCAATTAAAATAGTTTTGCCAATTATAGCGTCCGTCGCAAAGGCAGTCGTATTTGTTGACGAATGCACTGTCACCGCACTCCGTACTGTCATTGAGCTTGAAAGGTTGCCGTCATAAGCGCCGTCTCTTAATGCAAAAACAATCCCACCCTCTCCGCCAAGCGTTGTTACGGCCGCCGCATTCCAATAAGTCACAGCCTCACCGAGCGTATCCTGATCATCGGCTTCAAAATTCCAATACGTTGTCCCGGGATATAATCCGCCGGTTGTCACAAAAGCCGCCGAATCCGCAAAGACCTGGAATGTGGCCGTTGCCGTTGTTGACCCGCCTACTATGTAAATATCAAGCACACTTGTCGTCCTGGTAGAACATATGGGCGCAAACGCAGTCTTTTGCGAATCCGCCATATCCGTGCTTATGTTTACCTTGATCGCCCGATTGTCTGCATCGTACGCTTCCTCAAGCACTTCCTTATAGGAAAAGCCCCATGCCTGAACCGACATAAATAAAACCGCCACTGCTAAGAATTTTTTCATTTTCTATACCTCCTAAAAATAATGATCCTCACTAAACTCCATTCCTACACCCTGCTGCGTGGGAATATATGTTGCCTGAACGTTTTGTATGATTGAACTTATTTCGGCTATCTGATTCTCATAATCTCTTTCTGATGTTCGACTGTGCTCTCGCCATATTTGAGCCTGTCTTAATTGTTTATCTGAATCATAGCTGACAGCAAGTTTTTGCTGCGCCATATTCAGAGCAAACAAAAACATTGCATGCTCAGCATAATCTGGAATAACCGTAGTCGCATCTATCTTTGTAAACTCTGCCGGCATATACGAGTACAGTGTTTTTATTGTGGCGGCCGCAACCGCCGGGACCATAACAAGCCGGAGCTTATTCGCATGGATATCGTGTATCCATTCAGTTACGGTACCTGTCGATGTTTCCCATGCCCTGCTTGTATTGTCGGGATCGCTATTGAAGTCCTGATCGTCGCGATCCTTCTGTTCCCGTTTCGTGGGATTTAATAGCATGGCATTGTAGTAAACGGCATCTATACGAATAAACCTCGTCGGTAAATCGTAAACCGCCTGGGACGCTACAGATGTATCATCTTTAGACGATCTTAAGCAATGAGTTCTCTTGGCTACTTCGCGTTGCCCATCACTGAGCCACCAAATTATCCAATTGGTATCTACTCGCTCATGCTTAGTGTCTTCAATTAAAGACGATATCTTTTGAACAGTCGCTCTTATGTCCATGGCACCTGCTCATTACTTTTTATTTTTGCCTTTTGCTTTTGCCTTGGCTTTGGCCTTAGGCTTTGCGCTGGGGGCCGCCGGAGTATCTCCCGCAGGTTCGCCGGTTTCCTCGGCTGTCGGAAGACTGTCCTCGGCAGGATCAACACCGTTATTCTTGTCGTCGAAGGCGGCTTTTTCTTTCGCGAATGCGGCTTTATCGGCATCAAGTTTTTTTCTTTCCTCGTCCATCTGCGCCGTTGCTCCGTCAAGCGAATCCATGGCACCGCTATGCATCGTCGGGCCAACCTTGAGCTGCTGCGCTAATTTGGCCTTGACCTCGTCGCTCATTTCTTTTTCAATCCAGAAATCTATGCCGAACATGGCATTCGCTTTGAGAGCTTCGATAATACTGGGATCTGACGTCGAATAGCGCTTATTGGAAAAAGCTATATCCACCCCGGGATCCTCAAGCAGTATTGTGCCGTTGGGCGCCAACTGCTGCTTTATCGGTTTCAGTGTGATGATGTAACTTTTGTTTTTCGCGATAAAATCGACAACTTTTTTAACATTCTTCTCGTCTGACATAATCATACCTCCTATGGTATTGCACAGCCAGGGAGAGTTTCCCCTCCCTGGCTCGAAAACATTCTACGGTTTACCACTCCATCCAGTGGACCTGCATATCAGCGCCGATATCCTGGACTTCATCGCTCGCAATCGTGACGATAACACGATCTCCCTCGTTGAAATCGAACCCTCCATAGGGGTCATTCGAGGAGAAGGTCAGTGTCTTATCCGTTTCATTGGCTATGGCCTCATCCCATACCTTTGTCTCTGCCCATCCGAGAGCCGAATCCTCTTTATAAATCCGGATAACGCCCGCAGACGCCACATCGCCGTTACCGATGGCCTTAAACAGCCTCACCTTCTTGGTCGACTTAACGTTGCCCGCTGATGCCGAGGTAGATGCAGTAGGATCGTTCAGCGCTATGCTGCAACCGAATCCGGCACCGGCAAGATAATCGCCCCCCGCCGTGCTGCCTGTGTCGAGCAAAACATCGTATGACGTCAGAACACTCTGCGCATTCACATCGCCCAGATACATGCTGTTTTCAGCCCTGCGGCAATCCTTCATGGTTATAGTGTAATAACCTGTCGACCTGATGAAATTATAAACCTCGCCGAAGGTATTATAATCAGCCGTGTTCAGGAAGATGGCGGCAACAGCGCCCTGCCCAGATCCGGTAATAGCGAGAGTCAACGTGCTCCCGTTTATCGTCAGGGCGGCCGCGGAACCCGCGCCGGTATAAAGGATTGAAAACGGCGAATTGTCGTTGTAATCATTATACTCGGCCTGGCGATTGCCTATCAGCTCGTCAAGCAATCTGTCTTCGTAGGTAGCCGCCCACGACATTGAAACAAGCCCCATAAGGGCCAAGCAAAAAACAAATAACCTTTTCATAATGTTTACCTCCCGGGCTTAGTTCCCTACATTATATATCTTCGCGCTCTTCTCTTCCTGACGGTGTTCAAGACCCACTTCCGAAGTGAATTCGTCAAGCTCGGCATCCTCGCCGTTGGCCTGTACGTTTTTCTTCAAAAGAAGTTTCCGCCCGTTGCCCATGTACTTCAATTTAAGCGTGGACATATCCAGCGCAACTCCGGTACCCTGCAGAGTAGCACCCTGGAACAGGTGGTGTTTCTTGATCAGCAATTCGCCATGCGCAGAGATGTATCTGAGCAATCTCAGTCCGTAGACTTTGTCGCTCGGAACGGTCTGCAACTTGTTTACTCCCCACATATTAATTATGGAGATCAGTCTCGCGCCGCAGAGAAGGAGTTTAGGCTTTTCGTCATACTTAAACAGCCCCTCGCAGAAAGATTTGTTGAAGTTGGCCTCAGTAAGAGTGCCTCCGGCATTGTAAACGTTGGTCGTAATATTTTCCATTACACCAGCCGTGGTTGCGCGCGGATGAGTGCCCGAAGTATCGTAGCCACGTTCTCCGAAGATTATGGCCTGCTCTATCTGCACCCACTGTTCAATCAATTTCTTGCGCCTTTCCCAGGCTTTGCCGCCGTCCTTTGCTCCGGTGACAGTCTTTGTCGCGCCGAGCGTTCCCGTTACACCAAAAGGGTGACTCCGGATTAACTGGCAGTAACCGTAAAGACCTTCCTTAACAGTAGAACGTCCGGTGCCTTTCGTGGCGCCCTGTTCCGCTGCGTTCGCAAGTATCTGAATCGGCTCATCGTCAACCAATATCGCGGCAGCAGTTGAGCCCCACGATCTGACGATCACAAGAGTATTTGTGGCAACAGTTGCCGTCGTAACGCTCGCGACCTCACCAGTTCTCGGAAACCTTATAATGTCTCCGGCACGGAAATAGCCGGCATTGTCAACAACGATTGACGTAGCGGCCGCTGAATATCCCGCGGCAAAATTTACCGCGTCTTCCCTGGGGTTGAGGACATCCTCATTCCACCAGAATTTATAATTGTCCGCCTCTTCCATCTTGCCCTTCATATTCACAAGAAGCGTTGTCAGCGCAGCTTTGTTCGGCTCGAGTAAAGAAATTGCTTTCGAAATATCGAGCGGAAGAAAAGTTGTCGCTACCAAAGAGTTCCCGCGTACCCCACTTATCATTTCGGTCATAATGTGACCCTCCTCAATTTATAGTTGTCTCTAAGCGGAGGAGTGATAGTTTAACGCTTTAATCGAATACGGTTCCCGTAGATCCGGCGCTAAGCATACCCTCAACCGCTTCATCAGCTTCCGATTTTGGTTGATTGCCCTTGCCAGATACAATACCACCTTTTCCGGTGGATCGCGAGATCGGCCCCGGGGGATTTTTGCGAACATTCTTACTTATAGCGTCAATGTAGGATTTCCCTACGGACGCCTGATAAGCAAGAGTGGTCCATGGTCCCGGCGAGTCCTGAATCTCCTGAATAGGAATGTTGTTTAATATAGCGGACATCTGTTCGCGATATTTTGGAAAATCTTTTAGCTTTAAAACTTCGGCAGTTTGGGTCAGTATTTCTGTTCGTACTTCGTTTATTGCCCTGTTCCTGTCGGAGGTTATTTGGCTGGCCAGTTCACTTTCTTTCACGGCCGCCGCTATGTTTTTTCCATCGTCTCGCAACTTTTTAATTTCTTCAACTTCAACGGGAAAACGTCGTTCAATCTCGTCTGCCTCGCTGAGCTGTTCCGCTTCATTACCCCGGGGACTTATAGCATTGGCTCTATGTTTTGCGATTTCGTTGGTGAGTTTGGATATGTACGCATCTCCGTCGCGTTGACGCTTATCTAAAACGGCAACCCTTTCCTTAAGAGATTCTACGGTATCCTCAGCGCCCGCTTCCGCAGCGGCCTCGCCTTCTTCTCCCTCGGGTTTGGCTTCAGGGTCTTCTCCCTCTTTCGCCTCGCCTGCTTCGGCTCCGGGATCTCCGGCTTCTGCACCGGCTTCGCCACTCAGGAGATTTTCATCTTCCGCAGCGGCCGCGCCGGCCTCGCCTTCAACTGATCCTTCGCCACCTAACCCAATCGCAGCCATTCCTTCTGCTTCTGTTCCCACATTCCCTACTGGTTCTGGCATGTCAACCTCCCGCGGGTGCCCGAGTAAAAATAGGAAGTGCCCTGATCGAGTTTCCTTAATTGCGAGTCCGCACAATACATGTTATCCGCAGGTGTCTCACCGGAAATTCGGCGAAATCTGCAGTTACTTGATATTCTATTTCTGTTCATTTTTTCTATTTATTACAATTTCATTAGCCTGGTTAATTATATTCTCTATGGTACTTTCTGTCAAGTCTGCACCGGCTATAAACCCGCCATCGTACGCCATTGCGACCCTTTCCCCGACGATTGTATCGATTGTTGTTATCGCGTTAGGAGGCCCTAATCTTTTGAAGTGAACCGCCACTTTGGCTGATGCGTCGTGTTTTATTCTATTTTGTAGCAATTGAAAAGTTGGATCTTCCCGCAACCTTTTGAATCTGTCAGAAAGATCTAAGACGTCGTTTTCTTCGGCTTCAATTGCAGCCTGTTCCGCATCGTCAATCTTTTGGGTATCATCAATAACGCGACCTTTTCTTCCAAGCATATATTATCCCCCCGCGCCGCTTGCCGGCGCACCTCTAAACTTCTTAATCATACCTTGCATACTCGATGAGAGTGGGGCCGCACCGGAGCGATCCACCCTGGCGGGACCAACCGGCTCGGCCTGTCCTTCCTGACCGTTTGCCGTGTCCTGTTTCAGGATATTCATCAATACCTGTTCCGCCGGTACGCCGGCATCAACCGCTTCGTCTATTTGAGTTTTTAAATTTCTGAAGAAGTTCTCAACCGGATTCTGAAACTTCTCTTTCCAGTTTTGTATTCCGTTGACTTCGCAGTATTCCTTGTACCATGCTTCCATGTTTATTATATCCTTGTATGGCAAGAACCTATCGAGCGCCTTATCCATATTGGCCGACCTGGCCTCTAACGAGCTCAGGGGCTCGCTGGCGGCGCCCATCGGATAATAATCATAGCGTTGCTGCATATCGTCGAGCGTTACGACCACTCTCTTATTCAGCACCCTGAAAGTATAGTCTTCCGTCAAATACAAAGCATTTAACATCATCATCCATCGCCCTATTTCCTTGATTCCCATTTCCTCAATGAGCATGGCCTTAAAAGCGAATTTCTTTAAAAGCGCTTTTTCGAATGACATGTAAATTGTCGCCTTCATTCCGGCTTGCGGCGCCTGACTTCCTAACTGCGGATACATCGACGCCGTTTCAGTAATGTCGTCTTTTATAACCCGGTCCCTCATGTTGGCGGCATTAAAATCAAACTTTGTTTCCTCTGGAACAACACCCCTGACATCGTCCATTTCAATGAGCGCGCCGTCACCGCCGTATTTCATTGCAAACATATTGATGCCATTTTTCGAACGGATATATTTCCGCTCATTCAATACGCGGCGCATGGCCGTGAGCCATTGGTTACGGTTATTGTTGGCCTCGTGCTGAAAGTCCTCAACCGGATAAGCCTCACCGCACCCGTAGAAATCTTCAAGGTCAACAACGTCAATAATAGAAATATAAGGCAGCGCCCCCTGGTACAATGTATGATCGTTTTCTCTTGTGAGAATTACCAGTTGATCATCCAACATGGTTATGTGACCTTTTACTACTTCGTTTTTCTCGTCCTCGGATAATTTCGCCAAACCGGCCTCGTTCATAAAGTATAAGAATTTCCTCGGCATAACTCCCCAGTAATCCTGTTTGGTGAGCATTCTGCAGAACTCATTTGGCGCAGCTTCCGTGGTATCTCCTCTGGCCGCGCGCTTTTCAGCGTTGCCCTTTTCGGTTGGGCTCAAGGGAGATATATCTTTGATTAAATGTAAATTCTGATAAAAAGGAGCGCTCTGACCAGGTATCTTCATTTCCTTCACATCGCTTTCCGCTATTTCGGTTTCATCGTATGCCCACCGCGCTTTTCTCATTGTCTTGGCAGCAGGATCCTTGCGGAAGTTATCGAGTGGTATGTTTTCAAAGTCCGGCCCGTAATACCCGACCCGCCTTGTTTTTTGCTTCTGCTCGTATGTAACATTTCCTTTATCGTCAATAACGGGATTTCCGGCCTCATCTAATGCGTCAATGGGATTGCCGGTTTCATCCAGTGAATCCTCCATGACAGCTACCCGCGCGACTGTTTGGCCAAGTTCCTGTCTCTGTTCAAAGACCGGCTCTTCCACAGTATCGTCTATCCATCCCGGTTTAAGAATCCCTGTTCCGTAAAGGAGACAACTCTTTATCCAGCGCACCATTGTTATAAACCAGTCCGGTACACGCCGGATCTGATAAGCAAGCAAGTCCGCTATTGCCTTTGCGCCTTTGTCGTCTTCATCACCAACCGGCTGGACATAAAGAAAGCGCCGGACAGAAAACAACGTCAGCATGATCAGCGGAAGAACTGTTTGAATAATGTTATAAACTATTGGAAGGAATAATCGTGATTTACGGACGCGGCCCTCTTTTGGCTTCGGTCTCCACCGGAGCCACATCTTATACATGCGGTCCCAAATGGGGCGGTGAAGATTTATCTCATCGTCAGCAGTTTCACGTTGAGAAATAACAAATGCGAGTATCTCGTCTTGTAATGTAGAAGTACCAGCAATTTTTGTTATATCGCTCATCTGTTATCTCCCACGACCGCCCCATTGTTATACATACCGTTTACAGCTCCACGCGTTCCATCATACGCCTGTACTCATTACAGCTCCACGCGTTCCATCATACGCCTGTACTCAGAGGTTATGTCGTTAATTCTATTTGCGGCCAGGCGAATAGTCTCTGCCAATCCAACTATTTGCTCCATAGGCGGGCAGGGTTCTTTTCCAGCACATTGAACTTCGGAACGCAAAACGCTCGACATGCGTACGGCCAGTTGCTCCTGCACGGACATCGCGCTATTCACTGCCCGGTCGAGCCGAGTCAATTGTTTGCCCACCTGCGTCTCTAATTTCTCGGGTAAAATTCCCTCGTTACTTCTGCCGACATCGGTTAATGTGCACATTTTTGTTTCCTCCCTACTTCCTGGTCAGCTATCAATCAAATTCTGAAACTTCATATTTTGTCTCGCCTCAACACGTGATTTAATTAACTCGAGCCTTATGCTTTTTAATTTGTCGGCATAATTATCCCTGAGCTTGCAGATCTCCGTAAGAACATTTTTAAAAAGCTCGTCGAGGCATTCAGTTTGCATACCGATTTCTGGCGGTTGCGACTTTGACGAAGGTGCTGAAACAATTTTATGCGCCGGAAAATGACTTGGCCGGTTTTTACAGATATTGAATATGGTCGCGATACACAATTTCACGTTGAACTCTTTTTTGATACGAATAACGATTGCCGGCGGTTTGATTCCGTGTGCCCGGTAATCTAAAATCTTTTGTCTAATTTCTTTTGTTACTTTCATCAATACCTCCTGCGCTCCATTAAATACCAAATGCTAAACTATCTTGTCAAGTAGCGTAAAATCAAAGTTGCCGCGCTGGCAATAAAAAACGCTATCACCATAACTAAGACAGCGCGTTCCTTGGGATCACCCCACCCTTGTTTAACATCGGGTTCGGGCAATCGTCCATATGGAAACGTACCGAGGAACGGCCTTAGGTGTCGAACGTTTCCTCTCATCCAAGCAGAACTGTCAGCTTCAATTACTATTGCGCGGCCAGTGCGATCGCACAGAACTCTGTATCCTTCTTCAATATGCCACGTACTATGACATGTGTCCGCCCACTTATCAAGATTTTGTCTCCTGATGTTGCCCCACGTTATACATGGCGTGTAAAAGCACATGCGCCGTAACCTAAACACTTTTGCATATCCGGTTGGGAATAAGGCTCCTTTCATAAATCCATATTCTATTAGAAATAAAACATTCAGGATATGCAACACAGGGTGACCAATTGAATCCTCAGAGCCGTCTGAGATATCTTGCTGTCTCAGCCACGGCAACGGCAACATAAGCGCCAGGCGCGCATAATACTTTCCGCCGCCGAAATTCAATCCCCACCGGAAATAACTACCCTCATTGTGTTTCCAAATCATTTAATGTGCCTCCTAATCCCCAGCATGCAATCCCGCCAAAAGTATCATTGTACGGGATATCGTTTTTCATTTTTCTATATACTACGTTCAAGATGAGGTAAGAAAAGCAAAGGGCTATTCCTGTTATCATCATCAGATTTATCAATGCTTTTCTTTTTGCGCGCTTCTCTTCCCTCCTGGCCTGCAGATCGTCCAGGTTGAGCGGCTTTATCCCGCGGTCCCTCATAATGTCGTCATAGGTAAACTTCCTATTTCCCCATATTTTCATAGCTCTAAAATACTCGCCCGGCGTTTCCCTTTGCATTCTGTTCCTCCCTATCTAATCCTGTCTCCGGTTATCGGGTCGAAGTCCTCGGGATTATCATGATACGGCAAACCCGCAAGGACCTCATCCGCAGCATGCGCCGAAAGATCATGCTTATAATCCTTGTCAAATGTTTCGGCAAACGCATCGGCAAAATCGAGATCCACCACTCCATAGTTTTTCAAGATTGTTAATTTCGGGATCATTTGAGTTTTGCCGTTACTGTCTATTATCCTGTATCTCATTGTGAGCAGCTGCTTAAACCTCGGATGATTCTCCAATGCCCCGCCATGCAAAACCCACTTCCTTGCCTTCATATACATTTCGGCGCGCTTATTTAAAAACTCGCCGGTATTAACCCCCTCTGTCGTAGCGAAGTTCACCGGATTGACAACTTTGCTTATCTCCCTGAGGCGATTAACTATTGCCTTGCCATCCCCGCCAGTCGCATCAACAAACCAGTTCGCCGGATTTATTCCGTCCTCATTCATAAATGTTTTTGCCTTGCCCGCGGAAGACATGGGGCTCGGGTCCTGATCGCCGTGCTTGATATACGCGTAGTTTTCACACCGGTAGACATAGGCATTCATTGCCCGGCCATCGCCAACGTCCTGTCCGCCCCTGTAAACTCCTTTTGGCTCAACCTTCCGGTGCATTGCCTCTTTTAACTGTTCATCGGTTAGTAGCGGCATCCAGCCCTGCATATCTATTGCTCCGGACAATGGGAACAGGCACTCGTACATAATATCAAAGAACGCCTGAGGCAACATTCGATTGACTTGCTCCTGAGAGATCCTGCCTTCCTTCAAACCTTTTTTATAATCAACAAATATGTGGTGATAGTTTTTATCCAGTGACGCTAAAAAGAAATGGTTGCGCCGGAACGGGTTGCCAATTTCAAATAAGAATGGATGATGCTTTGTCCCGCAGATGGCCCCAAGCATGCGGAGTATGCCTGCATATTTGACGTCACTGATCAGGGAAGATTCGTCAATAATGACAATGGCCGCTCCGAAGCCCATGAGCGCGTCAAGTGGATTCCTTCCGAACTTCTCCTGAGCTGAAACTATAAAGACTTCGCCATAGCCGTGATTGACAGTTTTGAACGTGAGCCTGTTCTTGCTCCGCTCCCGCCGGATCCGCTCATCCGACTCCCCCGGGCCAACTACAAACCTTGACTTTATGTATGGGTTATCGAAAATGTGCTTAATGACAAATCCCATGATGATTTTAGTTTTCCTATCGCTCGGGGCAACAAGCGCAATCCTTCCGCCGAACGTAGCCACGCGGGATAAAATGCCCAGAGCGACAATTTCACTTTTTCCGAATTGTGTAAATGTTACGCAGTGGATATTCCTTTTGCCATCCGGCGCCTGGAGCTTATAAATACACTCAAAGATATCAGTCTGAGATGGTGACATATCAAATGGATCACCCTGGTCATTCTTGTACATGCCCTTGACCATTGCATGAAGTTTGTGATTCATTTAGCCAGTTTTTCCAAAGCGTCCGCTATTTGTTTTATTTCCCGGGTATCGTTCAAATCAATCTTCTCGGGAGCAAAATTACCTTCAATCCTGTGCGCTATATCAAGAAAACCTCTCCTCGTAGGATGATCGGCGCATACGCGCTGGTCCCGCACAATCCCATCGCGTTGAAAAAACTTTATTGTTTTCGCCGTCAATCCTTCTTTTAAAACCTTGGTCAAAAACTTATCATCTATATTGGCCTTTCTCATAGCTTCCTGAATTGAGGACCTAACATTAACATTGCTTAGCGTTCTTGAGGCGGTAACACATAAGGTCGCGGCATTTCCCTTGTGTCCAGCTTGCTTTGCGGCCTTCCTTCCGGACAGGCCAGAGATCACCCCCTTGATGAGTTTACGCTGCTTGATGGTGAGTTTTCTGTTTTTTGGCTTGGCCGGGACCTTATCCGATTTTGGTTTGGCGACAGGAGGACTGCCCCCGGCCTTAAGAATTTTCTTTTTCATGTTATGGGACCACCGGGACATTTCCCCTTCATTGCGGGTACTTTGGCATGGCGGTACTTTTTGGCACCCCCGGTTTGTCCAGTTTTTGTATGTCTTTTAGCGTGAGCAGTTTTCATAGCAATTGGCCTCCTTGTATTTACACAATATCATTTACCTTTACATCCTGTCAACTTTTTGCCTGGCCTTTGATACCTGTATGCGCACAGAATCGCATTTGCCGCGTAATGAGCATGGACCGTGTTTGCGGCATCTCAGCATCACCATGTCCAGTTTTCTACAACACCGTATCCTGAGTCCGGCGCGCCTCAATATTTGTTGCTCTGTCAAAATAACCTCCCTTGGTCTGCGGCTTTAATTCCTCGCATAATTTCTATTGCCACCTGCGGCACGATTGCATTTCCGAGAGCCTTCAATCTTTCAACCCGGTGCCCGGCTTTCGTGAGCTTAAATCCGTCCAATTCAACGGATACCCCATCATCCACTCCACAAAGCTCGGTTGCAACTTCAAGCCAGTTTCTTTCCCACCCGTAGCGTTCCGTAATTTCGTTTCCATATTCTCTTGAGCTACTTTCTTGCTTCTGTCCTGATATCCTATGTGTCCGTCGTGAGAGCTTGGGGTTGGTAGTATTGCTATTTTGTCGCGCAAACTCGGCTCGTGTCTGTTTGTTCCTGATGATCCTTTCCATTCGGATACTCTTGGGGTCGGTAGCATTGTTATTTCTTGAAGTTGATTGTTTAGATTCATTGTAAGCCCTGCATCTTTTCTTTTTTTTAGGTTTTTCTTTGACAGTGGGCCCCTCTCCATATTGCTGTCTGGCGTGCGCAACAATCCATACCCTATCTCGTCTGTGCGGAGCGTTAACGGCGACAGCTGGAATAATATACGCTTGGACGGAGTAACCTGCGTTTTCCAAATCAACGCACACTTGTTCGAATACCAGTCCGCCTTCAATAGTAAGTATTCCGCGCACATTTTCAGCGATAACCCACATCGGTTCAAACTCTTTAATAACCCGTAGCATTTCCGGCCATAGAAAGCGGTCATCTTCTGTGCCTCTCCTCTTTCCGGCTTGGGAAAAAGGCTGGCAGGGGAAGCCCCCGGTGAGGAGGTAGATTTTATCACCGCCCCTAACCTCGGGATTTTCTTTCCGTTTGATATCTGATAACCTTCGCTGTTCATCGCTTCTGGTGTCGGCAATAACTCGCTCCCTTGTGATTTCTCGTATATCTCCATAAATTACACTCTCCTTTCCGAAGTTCTTTCGGATAACCTGCTGACAGAATTTATTGTTATCACAAAATAATACATTCTCATATTCGTCGCCCCATACTGTTCGCGCAGCTAAGGCAAAGCCGCCAATGCCGGAGAACAGATCAATGTGTGTCATTCCTCTCTACCCTTCACTTCCCCTCCCTGACCTCTGCGGTCTTTAACTTCTTCCATATCGGGCATATTTTTGCTGTGCATTTTACACCATTAAATATATCTCTATCCCAACAATGTCCGTTGCATCTGTAATCTACACAAATATTTTGCAACTGCTTAAAACTTATCAGCTTTTTCATTTCCCCTCCTCGACCTCTGCGGTCTTTAACTCAACCTTTAATCCACCATTGGCGGTATCAACTATCATATTTACTTTTCCTTTTTTAGGAAACGGTAGGGATATTAACCATATCAAAAATGTGGGAATCCATATAGACATATCCCTGTTGGTCATTATTATAGTCCTCCCGCACCGTGGGCACTTTCTACCCCACCATAATATGCAGAAATTCTCTTTTTTTATCCAACCGCATTTATCACACTTTACACGGCTATTCATTCCCCCTCCCTGACCTCTGCGGTCTTTAACATCTCTAACTTATTAAGTTGTCTATACCCATAGTCCTCTTCCATAATCATTGCTATCGCCCTGCGGACGCTCTTATATACACAATTAGTAAAATCGTTATCTTCTATAAAGGTATTAGTTAATTCTCCGTGCAGTTTCGTTCTGGCAAAGTCTAATTTTTTTAGCTCGGCAAGTTCATTATTAGATAAAATTTTTCTGTTCCATAAGTCGTTGCATCGGACTTGCATATTATATAATTTGCCGTAATTCTGCCAATTCATTTTCAATCTGTTTTTATTTATCAAACATTTAATCTTTTCACAGGAAATCCATTTCATTCCTCCTCCCACACATCGCCCGACGCTATGGCGGTGGCTAAATCTGTAATCTTTTTCTCGTAAAAGTCATTAGGTAATAGTTCATTTATTGAGTCTAATATCATCTCCTCAATCTTCCCAACAGAAAGCGACCTCTCGGAGCGGGGCTCTTTCTCCAAGTCCTCAATCCGCTGTTTCGCCTCGGCGAGGTCTTTGCGAATTCTGAATACATATTCTTTCACACTTGTTGACATAATTAAATCCCCTTCGGGATGATTAGTTTCAACATAGGACGGCGATATGACAATCTTTTCTCTTTTTTTCAGCATCTCATTCTCCTCCGTCAACCGCTTGACCTCGTCTTGCACAATCCTCGTGTATTTATCCTTGTGCATTATATTGTGTTTAAGCTCCGTATTCTCGACCTCAAGCCTGTCGCATTTCTGATATAAACTACCCTCGTATTCGTGCTTGTGCTTTGCCCGCAACTCATCAACCTGCTCGCTGAACATCTTGACCTGCTCCTCCAACTTCGTAATTTTCAACTCTTTTTTTCTCATCTCCTCCAAATACGCAATGTCTTTTTTATCGTCCATCTATCCCTCCTATATTCCCAATTCGCTTTCGTCAATTTCAGCCTGCCGAATTTCTTTCTTGCTCATCGGCTTCGCGTGTCTGTTGAAGAACCAGCACCCGTGGATGAATCCACCGATCCAGCCCGCGCCTATCATCATCGCAACGCCTAATATCCGCAGGAGTATGTCGGTCATTTGCTTATCCTTGTCAAAAATAGATACCACTTTCTTTTATAATGCTTACATTCCCCATCTTTGTTTAATAATTTTTTAGGAAGATGACGGAAATAATCTATAACATCATCACCGATTAACGGCTTTCGGCAATAAGACGCATATTCTTCTAATCCCTTTCCCCATTTACAGTTTCTGCAATACTTTTTCATCTCATCCTCCTATTTGAATTTCGCCAATACTTCTTTGCGGCAGGCGTTCCATCCCTGACCGCCTCTCTCATAATCTGATTTCTTCTTCGGCATCATCCGCCGCAGTTCCTTCAACGCATTCTTAATAGCAGAGTCTGTCTTACTACATAAGCAACAAGACCTATCATGCATTTCTTCCAGAACATCCCGCGCCGTCTTAGTCTTCATTTGCGCTCCTCCCACACATCAAACAAAATACTTCTTATACGATTTATTCTCATCTCTATCTATGAATTGTTGCCAAGTCATTCCTTGAAAGATATGATGTTGATTAGCCCAGCGTGCGATCGGAATATACTCTTTTTTCCGTGTAAATCTTTGGACATACGCATTTTGCCCATTATCTCTCAATATATTTAATCTCTCTAAATCTTCTTTTATTGTGCTATTAAACCCCACTAATACATACCAATTCGCCCGTTTTATATTATATTTATTCAATATTTCTATCTTTTTCAAAACAATGTCTTTTATCTTTATATCATCAAAGGCAAATCTATATTCAATGTGAGAAATTTCAGATAATCTTTTTGTGATTTTATCTGTTAGCAATCGGCAATCAAGCCCCTGATTGAAGTCCACCCTCAATTTTTCTTTTTTTATTTGCTCTGTTATTTTGAAAAAATGTTCTGGGCTTGCCAATATATTATTATCCAGCAATGTTATGTTTTTACTGCTCCCATCCCAAATATCATAAATGTCCCCGACTGTTTTAATTTTACCTTCTTTTCTCGGAACGATACAAAACTTGCAATTTCTTATACAACCCCTTGTAGTAAATCCCATATTTATTCTCGGTTTTATTTCGTCAATATCTTTTGGCAATTCTATATCAAGAGAATATCCTGACCCGCCAATGATCGCCTGCGGATATTGTTCCCATTGTTTCGCTTTCTCTTTATTCCAGTCAAATATACAAGACACATAAATCTTATCGGCTTGCGGAGCGAATAACTCATAATTCAAAACAACTTCATCACCTCTGTCTAAATGATATTTCTCAATCTTTTTTAACGCCAAATTTGGTATTTTACTGTCAATATCTATTAACAGAATTTTCACTTTGCCCTCATCCTTACTGCTTTCAACGCGTCATTATATCCTTCCAAATACGCCTTAGAAGTAAATCCGGCGTTTATCATCTTCTTCGGCATAATCCGCCGCAGTTCCTTCAACGCCGTGTCAAGCGCTTCCTCCCTAACATTATAACCATTCACAATGCCAGTTTTAGTGCGACTATTTATCCAAGCCGCTTTATTCAAAAGTTTATCAAGAACATCCCGCGCTGTCTTAGTCTGTTTCATTTCACCTCCAGTCGCTCGCAGATTGCTAACACTATATTAGAAATCGTGCGCTTGTCTTTCATTTGTTCTATGATAGCGGCTATCTCACGCCTCGTTGGCATCCACTTGTCAAACTCATCAACGGCATCATTGTATCCTTTTCCTAATGCGTAATTATAACTATCACTTCTCAAACTCCCTATTGATATTTTCTGTAGGCGTTTCATTTCGCTCTCCTCTTTGCCCCGATATAAGTCGGGCAATTATTCTTGCGCTTCGGCTTTTTGATAACAGCTTTTTCCATTGCCGCCGTGCTTATAATCTTGTCGCTCTTGTCGTTTAGACGGC
>CAYSLW010000002.1:0-24003 GCA_964431955.1 uncultured Candidatus Methanoperedens sp.
TTGCCATTGATGTGTCTTTATCATCTCTGCCGATAGCTTTTGATATACTTTTTTGATTTTCTTTATCAATCATTTTTGTCCTTGTAGCACTCAAGCCTTATTCATGATTTGAGAATTATTTTTTATTGTTATAAGTATTACTATTAATTAAACTGTATAGAAAGCACTTTCTCTACTTTTCGGATAATCGGGAGACTCTTATGTTCAAGTGGATTCAAAACTTCAAACGATTTACCCAACAGTTTTTTGTGTTATTTACACTTTATTTACACCTTACTTCCAACTTAATTATATTTAAAAAATTAGATCATATTATTTATATATTACTAATCAGACAATCTCACTCCTTGCTCGAAATCACAAGGACCGACTACAAACAATTCCTCCAATCCCACCCCGAAGTGGAAATCGGAGGCACAAAAATAAAACTCCACCCAAAGCGGACAATCTCAAAATTCGCCCCCGCCGCCTTCACCCCTGAAACCAACGGTCTGGAGCTTCCCCGACAGGGGCAACTGGGCGACGCATATAGGGAACTACAGGGGCAACTGGTCGCCCTACATACCCCGCAACCTCATCCTTTGATAAACCCGTCTAAAAAGGACGAATATCTTTGGGTTTATCAAACTGCGCTGTACAGAGGTCTGCGACCTTGTGCTTGACCAGATGGTTGGCTCGGGCACTAATAGTTAATTAATTACAAACATTAAAGAAGGTATTTTATTTTATCTCCTTCTAACCAGTACCGCCACCATCGGCAGAATAATTAATGTTAAAATGAAAGAAACAACAATCATCCACCTCTTGAAAGCACTTGATAACGCCATCGAAATGGACGAAACACAGATCGGGGATGAAATAAAATCCATTGGCTTTAAATGCAGAAACTGCGCGCAGTGCTGCAAGGAAGAATACGGCGATAACACTGTGCTCATCTGTCCCTCTGAAATAAGACGCATCTGTGAAAAAACAGGATTCAAGCGGGATGATTTTGTGATACCAACACCTTCACAAGATGTGGATGCAAAGGGAAATATCCATACCTTTGAATGGGTTCTGCGGAAAAAAGGGGATTGCATTTTCCTGAAATATGGTTTATGCAAGATATACGAATGCAGACCTTATATCTGCAAGACCTACCCTTTTTATTTACTGGACGGGCACCTCCGGGTTTCTGAATGCGCCGGGCTTGGCGGCAAGATCAGTAGCGAAGAAAGCCACAAGCTTGCGACACTGCTGAAAGAGAGATATATCATCGAAATTAAAGAATCGGTTGCACTCCTTGAAAGGTTCAAAGGCTTCAATCCCGGGGGCAAGGGAAATAGATGTGTTCACGACAGCGAAGGTGAGCACTGGGTTTGATGTTTGCAACATTACAATTATAAACCTTGAACTGATATTATATTATTATATGAAGTTGCTTGCATTATCAGATTTTCACGGCGATTATTCGCATGTCGAATCCATTCTTGATCGGGCAGGGGATTTTGATGCTGTATTGATTGCAGGCGACATAACGAATTTCGGACCCGATGAACTTGCACTTGAATTACTTGCAATGTTCGATGAACCTGTGCTCGCCATACCGGGTAATTGCGATAACCCCTCGCTCTTGAAAATACTGGATGAAAATACCATAAACCTTCATAACTCATCCCATACATTGCAGGGACTCACCTTTGTTGGGATTGGAGGCTCAAACCCCACCCCTTTCAATACACCATTTGAACTCTCGGAAAAGAAAATAGGCGAATATGTAGACACGTTATTAAGCAGGTTAAATAGAAGGACCATCTTGTTATCTCATGCTCCCCCGCTCAATACAACCGATAGAGTGCCGCGAGGAAATGTGGGCAGCAAAGCATTAGCCCGATTCCTCGGACGTCTTGACCTGATAGTTTGCGGGCATATCCATGAAGCCCGCGGCACTGTCTGCGTAAAAGGCACATGCGTGGTGAATCCCGGTGCTGCCTCGAAAGGACAGGGTGCCTTGATTACGATAAAAGATTGTATAAGCACAGAGTTTATTGATGTATAAAAAACTTTGGGAAAGTTTTATCAAAAACTGTTGCGTCAGTTTACACCGCACACACGTATGGAGCTTCGCCATACGTGGATTCATAAAGCGAGGTGTCGCTTTATGAAAATCGCAATCTCTGGCAAAGGCGGGGTGGGGAAGACCACGCTTGCCGGCACGCTGGCGCGGCTTTTTGCAAGGAAAGGTTATGATGTTCTGGCAATCGATGCTGACCCCAGCATGAACCTTGCCTCGGCGCTTGGGATAAAAAACCCGCCTTGTCCTCTCATTGAATTTAAGGAATTAATTGATGAAAGAGCTGGGGGTCCTGCAGGGTTTTTCAAGCTCAACCCAAAGGTGGATGATATTGTTGAGAATTTCGGGGTCACAGGTCCGGATAATGTAAAATTGCTTGTTATGGGCACGATCGAGAGGGGGGGGAGCGGGTGCATGTGTCCTGCAAGTTCTTTTTTAAAAGCGCTTCTGAGGCATGTGATTTTAAAGCGGAATTGCGTGGTTATCCTGGATATGGAAGCAGGCGTGGAACATCTCGGGCGGGGCATTACAAAAGGAATAGATTATATGCTTATTGTGGTGGAACCTGGCGCAAGGTCAATAGAGACTGCAGGAAGGATAGCAGAACTTGCGCGCCAGATTGATATCAGGAAATTCGGTGCGGTCATAAATAAAGCAGGGGATGAAGTAACGGAAATCGAGGAAAGGCTTAAAGAATACAGCCTGCCTGTAATAGGCGTGATACCGTATGATAGTACACTTGTGCAGGCTGACATGGAGAATATTTCACCGATGGACAGCAACGGAGCCGCACTCTCGGCTATAGAGGAAATATTTGGGAAAATATCAGGGGGGGAACTGTCATAAAAAAACCAGAAAGACTACCATGCGGCTGCAAATGCATCGATGAGATGCTGGGCGGAGGAGTTGAGAACGGTATAGTAACCCAGTTGTACGGCGCATCGGGTACAGGAAAGACCAATATCTGCATCCAACTGGCGGTGGAAACTGTCAGGAACGGCAAAAAGGTAATTTTCATAGACACCGAAGGCTTCTCAGCAGAGCGGTTCAAGCAGATAGCTGGCGATGAGGCAAAAAAAATCGCGGGCGACATAATCATATACGAACCCGCAAGCTTTGAGCAGCAGTATTCTGCAATTACTGATATTGAAAAGTTGATGAACGAGAAGATAGGGTTGATAATCCTGGATTCTGCGGCGCTTTTCTACAGGCTGGGGCTGACGCAGGATGATTCTGAAGAACAAAACGTGGGGCTCAGACGCGAGCTTGTGAACCAGATGGGGGTACTGCACGGAATTGCGAGAAAGTACGGAGTTGCGGTTGTAATCACAAACCAGGTTTTTAAAGACGTAACCACTGGCGAGCTCTGTCCTGTGGGAGGGAATGCGTTCGAGCATCTATCAAAGGCAATAATCCTGTTTGAGAAGACGGGAATGAGCAAGCGAAGAGCCACGCTGCGGAAACACAGGTCGAAAAGCGAAGGTGCTTACTGCGATTTCATGCTGACGGAGAGGGGGGCGGAGTAGCTTGCAGCGCACTGCACCGACTTTTAAAGATGGGATACTTTCACTTTGCGACCTATGAGTGGCGTCCTTGATGCTGGCAGGTTTGCCGCGTTTATTGCAATGGAACTTGGCTGCTCTGTTCGTGATATAAACGCAATGGTGCTCGGTGGTCACGGCGATACCATGGTTCCCCTGCCGCGCTTTACCACGGTCTCAGGTGTTCCCATCACAGAGCTGATGCCAAAAGAGACTATCCAGCGCCTCGTGGACAGGACAATCAACGGCGGGGCGGAGATTGTAAATCTATTAAAAACAGGAAGCGCCTTCTATGCGCCCTCGGCAGCGGTTGCGAACATGGTGGAAGCGGTGGTAAAGGATACAAAGCGGGTTTTGCCTGTCTGCGCCTATCTCAGCGGCGAATACGGCAGGAAGGATATTTATCTCGGCGTCCCGGTGAAACTCGGCAGGCGCGGGGTGGAAGAGATAATAGAGCTAAAACTCACCGAAGATGAGAAAAAAGCCCTTGACAAATCAGCGAATGCGGTTAAGTCAGGGCCAGCAGGCTCGAAAACTATAATACAGCACGCGACAAAAAGTTAGAAGGAGCAGATTGAGCTTGAAGCTCTTTCTATTGCTTTTCTCACTTGCGGTGGTCTCAGGATGCATCGCCGGGGAAAAGGAGGTAAATACTATGGAGAAGATTACTGTTTCAGCCGAGGCATTCAGAGAGGGTGAGACAATCCCGGCTGAATATACCTGCGATGGTAAGGACGTCTCACCTTCACTGTCATGGAAAGGAATACCTGCAAATGCAAAGAGCATCGCACTGATAATGGATGACCCTGATGCGCCGGGGGGAACATTCGTTCACTGGGTATTGTTCAACATTCCTGCAAACACGCAGAAACTCCCTATGGGGATACCGGGAAACCAAACCCTCGGCGATGGGAGCCGCCATGGTGCGACGGACTTCGGCAGGGTCGGCTATGGCGGACCATGCCCGCCAAGGGGAACGCACAGGTATTATTTCAAGATGTACGCCCTCGATACAATGCTCGACCTTAAGCCTGGTGCGTCCAAGAAACAACTGGAAAACGCTATGAAAGGGCATATACTGGCACAGGGCGAACTGATGGGAAATTATAAGCGATAGGTCAGAAAGTGATAGATAGGGATAGAATGTTTTAAGTACTTCAAAACGACATATATCCCATTGGATGAGAACCACTGGTTTTATGACCGGTTGAATGGGCGGCTTTGCCGTCACTAAGAGAAAGGGGTGCATGGTCGGCTGTGCATCCCTTCTTGTTTTTATGGTTTAAATTTTGAATGCGGGGGATGGGATTTGAACCCACGAATTCCTGCGAAACAGGACCCTGAATCCTGCGCCTTTGACCGGACTTGGCAACCCCCGCATAGGGGTATTTTACAATCACGTCAGTAGTTTCAGGAGCAGTGCTTTCTGGGCATGCAGCCTGTTCTCCGCCTGGTCAAAAACCGCTGAGTTCGGTCCATCGACCACATCCGCCGTGATTTCCTCGCCGCGATGGGCAGGGAGGCAGTGCAGTACCATCACATCATGTTTGGCTTGTTCTAAAAGCTTGCTGTTAATCTGGTAGGGTTTGAAGTCATGCAGTCTCTGGTCATATTCATCCTCATCACCCATGGAAACCCAGACATCGGTGTAAAGGACATCAGCCCTCTTTGCTGCCTTCATGGGGTCACGAATGATGTTAATGGTTCCGCCAAGCTGCTTTGCTTTTTCGACTATATCACTTCTTGGCTCATACCCTTGCGGACATGCCACAGTCATTTTCATGCCTGAGAGGGCACATGCGAGTATTGCGGAATTGCACACATTGTTGCCGTCCCCTATCCATGAAAAATTAAGTCCTTTGAATTTCCCCTTGTATTCGCGTACTGTAAGAAGGTCTGCAAGGAGCTGGCACGGATGCTCCAGGTCGGATAGTCCGTTGATAACAGGCACGGTTGCATTCTCCGAAAGTTCGATGAGGGTTTCATGTTTATAGACGCGTGCCATGATTGCATTAACATAGCGAGACATCACGCGTGCAGTATCCGCAATCGACTCCCCGCGCCCGAGCTGGATATCCTTGTAGTTCAGGAAAATCGCATGTCCACCAAGCTCTGTCATCGCTACTTCAAATGAGATACGCGTGCGCGTGGATGATTTTTCAAAGAGCATCGCAAGCGTCTTGCTTGCGAGAGCGCTGGATGTTTTTCCCCGCGCCCTTTTTTCTTTTAAATCAGAAGCAGTGTCAAGTAAGTTAATGATATCGGCATACGATAAATCTGCGAGGGATAATAGATGAGATGGCAAAATCAGGACACTCCATTTTGATTAATTAGTCTCTAATTGTAGATAGTTATTTAAATTACTTTTGATAAACTATGAATACGCTGCCAAAAGGTAGGGTTGAGGTGTTGATGTTTGATGAGAAAAAATTGCATGAAATAAAGGAATGCTACAGCAGATGGGAAGACGGAGTGCTTCGAAAGACTCTTGAGAGTGTGCCAGAACTATGCGAGGAATTCCGGACACTCTCAGGCATACCTGTGCAGAGACTCTATCTGCCCGAGCAGAAGGATTACATGCTTGATCTTGGATTTCCAGGAGAATATCCTTATATTCGAGGAATATATGCAACAGGTTATCGCGGTCGTCTGTGGACGATGCGCCAGTACGCAGGATACGGAACTGCCAAGGACACGAACCGACGCTACAAGTATTTACTTGAACAGGGGCAAACAGGGCTTAGCGTTGCGTTTGATCTGCCAACTCAGCTTGGATACGACTCAGACCATCCTCTGTCAGATGGAGAAGTTGGCAAGGTTGGTGTCGCCATAGATTCTCTGCAGGATATGGAAATACTCTTCAGTGGCATTCCACTGGACAAAGTGACAACGTCAATGACGATTAATGCACCGACCAATGTGCTGCTTGCTATGTACATCATGGTGGCTGCAAAACAGGGTGTGACACAGGAAAAACTCGGAGGGACTGTACAGAACGACATCTTCAAGGAATATGTGGCACGCGGCAACTACATATTTCCGCCAGAGCCATCGATAAGGCTCGTGACAGAGATATTTGAGTACTGTGCAAAACACATGCCTAAGTGGAATTCCATAAGTATAAGCGGATACCATATGCGTGAGGCAGGTTGCACAGCAGTGCAGGAAGTTGCCTTCACACTTGCAAACGGTGCAGCATACGTAGAGGCGGCTTTGCAAAGAGGGCTGCAAATAGACCAGTTCGCACCGAGGCTGAGTTTCTTCTTCAATTCCCACATGGATTTCTTCGAGGAGATTGCGAAGTTCCGAGCTGCTCGAAGGATGTGGGCAAGAATTATGCGCGAGAGATACGGAGCAAAAGATGCACGCTCGTGGATGCTTCGCTTCCACGCACAGACGGCTGGTTGCTCTTTAACTGCACAGCAGCCTGAGAATAATATAATAAGAACGACATTGGAGGCGCTAGCAGCTGTTCTGGGAGGAACGCAGTCTCTCCATACAAATTCGTATGACGAGGCATATGCAACGCCAACGGAAAAGGCAGTCATGATAGCGCTGCGAACGCAGCAGATAATCGCATACGAGAGCGGCATTGTGAATACCGTGGACCCGCTTGCAGGCTCATACTTCGTTGAAAGGCTTACCGATGAGATAGAGGAGCAGGCGATGAAGTACATAGAGCGGATTCGGTCCATGGGGGAGGGGGAGTACCCGATGCTCAAAGGCGTAATAAAGGGTATAGAGACTGGATTCTTCCAGAAGGAGATTTCCAACGCTGCATACAGGTATCAACAGGAGGTAGAAAGTGACGCTCGCATCGTTGTCGGGGTTAACAAATTGAAGATGGAGGAGGAAAGGCTCAAGAAAACGCTGAGGGTTGATGAAGCGGTACAGCGTGCACAGATAGAAAGGTTGAAAAAGTTGCATGTGGAGAGGGATAGAAGGAAGGTGCAGGATGCACTGGAGAAGCTCAGAAAAGCAGCCGAAGGAAACCAGAATCTGATGTATCCGATGATGGAGTGTGTAGGTGCCTATGCCACAATCGGGGAGATATGCGATGTCATGCGTCATGTGTTTGGCGAATATCAGGAAAGAACGATATTTCAGGAAAATATGGAGAAAAGAAGGATAAAAGTGTTGATAGCAAAACCAGGGTTGGACGGACACGATAGAGGAGCGAAGGTTGTTGCGAGAGCGTTGCATGATGCCGAGATGGAAGTTATATACACTGGTTTGCACCAAACTCCTGAGCAGATAGTGGAGGCAGCGATAAAGGAGGATGTGGATGTAATAGGACTCAGTATCCTTTCTGGGGCACACATGACACTTTTTCCGAAAATAATGGAACTGCTAAAGAAGAAGAGTGTAGATGCCATTGTCTTCGGAGGAGGAATAATCCCGGATGAGGATATCCCGAAGTTGAAGAAACTGGGCATAACGGAAATATTCACTCCCGGCACTACTATGGAGAGTATAGTGAAGTTCGTAAATGAGAAAGCAGGTGAAATAACATGAATGAAGAAATAAAAACGCAGATAATACCCCCTCACGTAGGTCGTTTCATAAAGTGGGGGGAAGAAGACTTTGAGTTCTTTTGGGAAAAAGCAGCAATAAAAGCCCAGGATGAGATTTACTGGTTTAGAAAGTGGGACAGGGTGTTCAGTTGGGATGAAGACGTCTTTAAGTGGTACCCTGGCGGTGTTACAAACATCTGTTACAACTGTGTGGATTATAATGTGGAGAAAGGCAGGGCGGGTAGAGCGGCATTAATTGCCGAGTGCGGAGAATCAGGAGAAATAAACATCGTGACCTATGGGCAGCTTCTTGCAATGGTAAAGAGATATGCGTCCGCTCTGAGAGGCATAGACGTGAAAAAGGGAGATACAGTGGCGATTTACATTCCTACATGTATCGAATCTGCTGCTGCTATGCTTGCATGTGCAAGAATCGGTGCCATTCATGTTGCAATATTTGCAGGCTTTTCGGGAAAAGCTGTAGCTGACCGTCTTAAACTCTCAGGAGCAAAATACATTCTTACACAGGATGAGAGTTCAAGAAGAGGGAAACCAGTACCACTCAAGAAAATTATTGACCAGGCACTGGAGATCTATCCAGCCGAGGTCAAAAAAGTTGTTGTACTCAGAAAAAACAAGGGAAAAGAGACGCCCATGATGAGAGGGAGAGATATATGTTGGGAAGATTTTTTAGAGAGAGCGATGTATGGTTCTGTACATCAGACATCGGCTGGATAGTAGGTCACAGCTACAATGTATACGGTCCGCTGCTCACAGGCTGTACGTCTATTCTGTATGAGGGCACTCCAGACTTTCCCAGGCAAGACATGTGGTGGGAGATTATAGAAAGGAATAGAGTGACGGGTTTATGGGTATCTCCTACAGGTGTAAGAGGATTGATGAAACTTGGAATTGAAGAAGCACAGAAGCACGACTTAAGCTCGGTAGAGAGAGTTTTCAGCGCAGGGGAGGTTTTAAATCCGGCAGCATGGCAGTGGCTGCAGGAAGAGGTATTTGGGAACAGAATCCCTGTAATTGACCACATGTGGCAGACCGAATCTGCAGGACCTTTAATAGGGAATCCTTATGGATTGTCCCTGTTACCTATCAAGCCCGGATCCGCTGCAATACCTGTTCCAGGAGTTGAGGTGGACATTGTAGACGAAAAAAGCGGTCATTCCATGCCTCCTGGGGAAAAAGGCATTTTGATAGTAAAAAGACCTTTCCCGGGACTCACACCAGATCTCTGGAAGGAACCTGAGAGATACCTGGAAGAATACTGGGAAAAAATTCCATCCACAAGGGTATATTACACAGGAGATGCTGCTTACAAAGATGATGACGGCTACATATGGTTCGTGGGCAGGTCAGATGAAGTAATAAAAATCGCCGCTCATAGAGTTGGAACTATAGAAATTGAAAATGCTCTCGTATCGCATCCAGCCGTGGTGGAAGCGGGTGTATCAGGAGTGCCGCACGAGCTAAAGGGACAGGTTGCATGTGCCTTTGTTGTATTGAAAAGTGGGTACTCGCCATCAGAAGAACTGAAAAACGAACTCTTGCTCCATGTGAGAAAAAACATGGGACCCTTTGTGGTAATTGGGGGCATAGAATTTGTACGCATGTTACCCAAAACCCGAAGCGGTAAAATAATGAGGAGGATAATGAAAGCACTGTGGACTAAAAAAGATCTGGGAGATCTATCCACCATTGAGGATGAAGCTTCTGTAGATGAAATAATGGGCGCAGTCAAAAGGATGCAAAGGAGCATTTAAGGATGATATATCTTATTGGGGAGAGTAGAATGGCTCGAACCTGAACCCATAGATGTCCTTTTCACCGAGCTTTCTGATTTTCCCCCATATCGGCCGCAGCCGCATGCCGACTTTGATGTCATCACCTTTCAGCTGCCCCAGTGCCCTGACGCCATTTGGGAACTCGACTATCCCAAGCAGTAGAGGTGTCATCTCGATCCCCTCAGGAAGCGCATAGAGCTTCGTGTGGGTGAGCAGCTTGCACTCATCGCCCAGCTCAACCTCGTCAAAAACTGTACCCTTGCATCTCAGGCAGCGCGCATGTCCTGGGTAATGCAGCATGCCGCAGCCCTTGCATTTGAACCCGACCATTCGCTCTTGCATTACATCCTCTCTAAGATGTGTGCGACGACATTGTTTCCGAAGCCGCCGAAGTTACAGCAATAGGCATGCTCAGCACCCTTGACCTGCCGCTTCCCAGCCTCGCCCCTCAGCTGCCAAACAAGCTCGACAACCTGCGCCACTCCGGTCGCCCCTATCGGGTGACCCCTTGCTTTGAGCCCGCCAGAGGGGTTGATGGGCAGCTCACCATCGAGGGCGGTTTTACCATCATCGAGCGCCTTTGCCCCCTCCCCTTTCCTGAAAAATCCAGCGTCCTCGCTCTGTGCAATCTCTAATATCACGAATGCATCATGGAGTTCAGCCACGTCGATATCGCCTGGCCTGAGCTTTGCCATCTCAAATGCTCGTTTGGAAGCGAGCTGCACTGCTTTCAGCACAGTTGGGTTCTCACGCTCGTGTACGGCGTGCGTATCAGTCGCCTGCCCGAAGCCAGCGATTCTCACGGGCGCATCCGAGTAATTTTTTGCTTCACCTGCGGGACAGAGCACAACAGATGCGCCGCCATCGCTTATCGGGCAGCAGTGGTAGAGCCGTAGCGGTTCAGCGATCATCACCGAGTTCATGACCCCCTCGATGGTCACAGCTTTCTGAAGGTGGGCATAAGGGTTCATAAGGGCGTTTGCATGGTTTTTGACCGCCACCATCGCAAGATGCCTCTCGGTGACGCCATGGTGCTGCATGTAGAGCCTTGTGAACATCGCAGCTAACGAGGGCAGGGTCACGCCATGCACGTACTCCGCTTCGGGCTGGCTCAGGGTCGCAACGATGTCTGTGATGATGTCGGTATCCACATGGGTCATCTTCTCCCCGCCCACCACCAGCACTAAGTCATGAGCTCCAGATGCAACGGCGAGGAAACCGTTTTTTAATGCTGAACCACCTGAAGCCGGACCGTTTTCCACCCGGTCAGCTGCTGCCGGCAGCAGGCTGAGCTGATCGACAAGCGAACTCGCGATGCCGGTCTGGTGGGTAAGTTCACCTGCCGCAAAATTTGCGACGTAAACGGCATCGAAATCACGATCGCCTGCACCAGCGTCATCGATTGACTTGAGCGATGCCTCCACTAAAAGTTCCATTAGCCCCTTACCTTCGAGCCGCCCAAACTTTGTCATCCCACATCCGATTATCGCGACATCTCTCAATTGTCTCACTTCTTGACCTTCGCTAGTTTTGCTTCCCTGAGCATCTTATTTGAGTCATGCCTCATTTAAAGACTAATTCCTTTAAAGACTTATAAACATTAGCGAAAAGTCAGTACATCCGCAGATTTAATTTAAAAGTTTTAGAACTCTTTGAAAAAGACCCAAAGACTCATGCAGTCGTGCTGGTTGGCGAGATTGGCGGAACTGCAGAAGAGGATTCCATCGACTTTATCAAGCGCTTGAAAAAATAGCTGCCTTTGAGAGCGCAGGCATTAAGGTGGCAAAAAGCCCAGGAGATATAGCGAGGTTAGTAAAAATTCAAGTTCAAGCGTCATGTGCATCCTAAGAATACCATGATTTAACGTACTATTCATCAAACAACCTTGCCACAAGCCACTGCGGCTCGAACTTCACAAGGTCTTTATAAGTCTGCCCAACCCCCAGGAACAGTATGGGCTTCCCTGTTGTATAGGATATGGATATGGCTGCGCCGCCTTTTGAATCTGCATCAGCCTTTGTCAGAATGCTTCCGCTAAAAGGCACTGCGCTGTTGAAGAGCCTGGCGCGCTCCACTGCATCATTTCCTGCGATTGCCTCATCCACAAAAATAACAAGGTCGGGCTGGTTCACCCTGCATACCTTCTTTAACTGGTCCATAAGGTTTATGTTGGTGTGCATTCTCCCTGCCGTGTCTGCCAGCACGATATCCTTGTGCTTTGCTCTTGCGAACTGTATCGCATCGTATATCACCGCTGCAGGGTCTGCGCCGACCTTTTGCTTTATGAGCTTTATTCCAAGGGATTCGGCATGCCTGTCGATCTGCTCCATAGCGCCGGCGCGGAAGGTGTCTCCTGCTGCAATTACCACGGAATAGCCCTGAACCTTAAACCGCTGTGCCATTTTTGCTATGGTTGTGGTCTTGCCCGTGCCGTTCACTCCCACAAAAACAATGCTTACAGGTTTACTGGCTTTCTTAACAAACTCATCAAAATCAAAAGAATCCACCGAAATTACTTTTGAGATGGCATTTTTCAGGGCAGTTTCAACAATTTTTCCTGTATCTGAGCCTATTTTCCTTCGTGTGCCCGCAAGTTCGTTTTTCACGGATTCCACTATTTTCTCAGCCACAGGCAGCGCCACATCGCTCTCAAGAAGCACCAATTCAAGTTCCCACAGATGGTCATGCAGGCTCTTCTCATCGATTATGAACTCCTGTTCAAGAACCGCTGCTTTTATCTTATCTAATATTTTGAAACTTCCAAGCTTTTCTTTGAGTTTTTCAAACATACTTACTGGGCGCGCATGGGCTGCCCTGATTGCTGGGCTTGCTGATGTTTTTGCACAAGCTTCTGGATATTCTGCAGCTCCTGGACAAGTTTTGCAATAGTGCTGTTTAATTGCTCATGATACTTGGTAAGTTCATCCTTCCGTTTTTCAAGGAATGACTTCGCATCGTCTATTTTCTTTTCAACGCTCACTCCAGCACCAATCCCGACCACTACCTTATCAGGTTCAGCGAGTGTGGCTTTTACAAAAGACCCGAATCCGATCGGTACAAGGGTTTCCTTTCCGGCAGGCTCATTTTTTAAGGCAGTAATGGTAGTCAGCGCAGTTTCCACGTCTTTGATGGTCAGTTTTACCATATTTATCTGCTGGGCTATTGACTCTGCCTGATACTGGTAAACCTGATGTTTTTCTGATAGTTCCGCAAGCTGCTGCTGCGTCAATGCATCGGTCATTTTGCCCCCTCTTCTACGGATTCGATTTTTATCAGGCTTCGCTTTAAGCCGTGTTCGCTTCCGATTAATGAATATGCCTTCTCTTGTGCATTATTTTTATTCGGGCTTGTAATCTTTTTTGTAAACCGTTCCCATTTCTGTCCGGCTTTGAAGGTTCCTTTCACGATAAAATTCATCATATCACCTGAATGAGGGTTTGTGTAGTACTCAATCAGATATATATCTACTGTTAATGGGCGTCATTGCAGCGACATCTCAAGCGCAAGCACGATGCTCGCACCCAGGATTGCTATAGGCGTGACAAACAGTCCTATTTTCAAGAGGTCGGTCATCGTTGTGCTCCAGCCGTATCTACGCGCGCTTTCAAGCCAGAGTATGCCTGCCAGCGCGCCGAAGGTGGTGAAATTGGCGCCGAGATTGGAGCCTATCACCAATGAGTACCCCATTGCAGCATTCATCTGCTGCGTGAGCGAAGCATGCTGCACTATGGAGAGCATCATGGCTGTCATGGGTATGTTATTAACAAGATTGCACATGAAAAAACTTTATGAAAGTTTTATCAAAAGAAGGGGTATGCTGCGCATACCCCTATACCGCATAAAGCGAGGTGTCGCTTTATGAACGCAGATAAAAGTGAAACTGAAACCGTGGCAACTAAGATATTATTGCTCATATTGGCAAACATTGTTTCGCCTATGGCGCTTGCGACGCCGCTCACATCCAGACCTTTCACCACAATAAAAAGCCCGATAACAAACAGGATGACATTCCATGAAACCTTTTTAAGCCTGTGCGCTATGCGGCGCTCGGATATCATCAATATTACAGCGCCTCCTAAAGTCACAACTGAGAGAGGTATTTTCATGTAGTTTGCGACGCCGCCGAGCACAATCACACCGAGCAGAACCACAATCCCCAGGGCTACAAGATATTTATTCCTTATGGGAATTCTGCCATTATCCTGCGAACTGAAGCTCTCAGGTATCTGCTTTCTGAAAATGTATTGGCTGCGAAAAAAGATGCGTACATGTAGGGTTTCGGGTTAATTTTAGCGTTCTTGCAGAAAATCAGTATTATGGGAGTCGTGGCGAGGATGACTACGTCGTTGCCTGCAAAAAGGGATATGACGGAAACCACAAGGAAAGTGTATAAAAAAAGCCGCTCTCCATTGTTTTTAGACGCATGTATCGCACCGGATGCGCAGTACTCAAAGAACCCATAATCGTCAAGAAGGCTTGATATTATCATAAGGGTTGCAAGAATTATGACAACATTCCATGTGGTAACAAGAGGCGCAGGGTTTTCCAGTGTTGAAATACCCAGAGCCTCCAGTACGTGATGCGGCTTGAGCAAAAAAACGATTGTAAGCTCCGCGCCGATTAAAACAGCGTGGGCTTCATTGATTCTTTTCGGCGGGAGGACTATGAGTGCGTATGTGAATACAAAAACAGCAATAGCCAGATTCTGACTCAATTGTGCCTAAATGCTTTCTTCTTTGAATTCTTTGCATTCACGATTGGTTTCGTACACGTTTTTCTTTATAAGGGTGCAGGAACCGTCGTATTGTTCTCTATTGCTTCCTTTTACTTTCGTTGTGAAGTATCTGCAATCCACACAATACTTCAAGATTCATCCTCCTTGTTGTGATAAAAAAATTATCATAATCTTTTTTAGTGTATAATTTAACATATAAACATCAAAAAATCTGATTGGTTCAGTTTAAAAATAAATTGCCGATACATTCCTTCACTATTAACCTGATATAAACAAACTCATTTATAAATCTTACTCAGAATTTACTATCTACTCTATCCTTATGCTAAGAGAATTATTAAATCGTTTAGTCTCCTATTGGAATGAAAATGCAATCAATAATCAACATGGACTACACAGAATTCGTTCTCAAAAACCTCCACAGGCTGGAGGGCTTTCGCGCTTTCTTTCCACGCAGCAACCCGACTTTTAATAATCCGCAATTTGAAGACTCCTCTTTGCGGGTGCTCATAGTCAGGCTCTCCCCTTTGCAGAATATCCGTGAATCCATAACTCATCATTTCCTGTTCCAGGAAGTAAGACGTGCTCTTCCTTCTGCTTATATCGATTATGCATTTTTCCCCAACCCGAAAAACATTCCTTTACTGTTAGAAAACAACCTGCCGTTTTTCCTGGGTATCCAGTCCATCCGCAGCATATCGGATTTTGACCTGGTGCTTGTATCAAATTCTTTTACGCTTGAGTTACTCAACCTGCCTTACCTTTTTTTAAATACCGGGATTCCTGCCCTGAAATCCAAAAGGCGAGCCGTGAAGCCTGTTATTATTATGGGCGGCTCAAATGCTCTTATGGCACAGTGCGCAATATCCCCTGATGGAGAATCGCTTGTCGATGCGCTCTTTTTTGGGGAAGGCGAGGGAGACGTAAGCAGCATTGCCTCAATTGTAAACAATAACAAAAAACTTCCTAAAACAGAAATCCTGGGAATTCTTGAGAAAGAGGTACATGGTTTTTTTGACATCAGGGCGCCAATACCTGACAGCGTGGGCGTATCCCCACCGAAGCAGCCGCATGCTTCGCATATATTGACCGATTACCCGATACTGAACACCGACATTGAGAGTACCGCAAAACTAGAGATTACACAGGGATGCCCGTGCTTTTGTTCTTTCTGTTTTGAGGGGCACACAAGAAAACCTTTCAGGGAATATGCGCCGCAGGATATACTGGGAAAGGCAATTGAGTTAAAATTAAAACATGCCCCAGTGGAATTTGATTTCCTGAGTTTTAATTTCAATATGCACAGCGGAATCTCAAGGATAATCGCTGATTTAAACGAGTTAACAAAGTTTGTGAATTTCAAGAGTCAGCGAGCAGATATAATTGCGATGCGACCAGAACTCTTAGACATCGAGATTCTTTCAGGCAAGCGGACTTACACCATCGGCGTGGAAGGAATAAGCGACAGGATGAGGCGATATCTGCATAAGAGCCTGAATGAAAAGGAACTCTTGCTGGCTCTTGAACACATATATGCAAAAAAACCAAGACAATTAAAATTATTTTTTATCATAACAGGGCTTGAGAATGAATCTGACCGCAAGGAATTCAAAGAATTTATAATGAAGCTTAAGCGGCAAAAAATCGGATTATCCCCGGGATGTCGGACTATTATGAGCTTCGGGCTGCTTGTTAATCTCCCTTTTACCCCGATGCAGTTTGCTCCTACCATAAAAGACCCGGACAGTATTAAACTAATAAAAGGAGACCTGAAAAGGGATTGTGAAACAAATGGTTTTGAGTTCAGGATGGCGCAGGACATGGATGAGGTCATGATATCGCAGCATGTTGCTCTTGGTGGTTTTGAATGTTTTAACGTGGTATTAAATTTTGCAAAAAAAGGGGGATACTTCGATGGCGAACATATAATCGGAGATAAAAATGCGCTTATCTTATCGTTAAGGTTGGCATCTGGGGAAGGATTATATGGCTCAAAGGATGAGAATTACGTTTTTCCGTTTGAGAATTTAAAAGGCACGCCTGCTAAATCATTTCTCTACAGGATGTTTAATGAAGCGAGGAACTTTAAGGACAGCGGCTATTGCCTTGAAGGAAAAGGGATATGTATCGGATGCGGTGGCTGCTATAAAAGTAAGCTTTCAAAAGTTCCGGAAGTCATACAGGACGATATAAATAGACTCAAGAATACAGCCGAGAGAAAGAAAAAGCCACAGGTTGTAAAGGCTGCCGTGACAATAAAAGAAACGGGCAGGTTTTTGACGCCTGAAGCAAAGTGTGCCTTCACAGGCAGGGCGCTCCTTGAGTATTTGCCTTCTCTCGTTAGGGATTATCTTGCCTGCCGACAGGTGCAGAATATGCCAGCCTCGAAAGGATACGGGTTCCTGTTCGGGCGCTTCTTATATGATTTTGAATTCTTGTCAGGCTCAGAGGTTTTTTTGGAATATCTTAAGATAGCCACAATAGAGACTCCAATTCTTAGCATTTCCTGTGTTTCAGAGAAAGAAACTGGAAATAATTTTCGCATAACATCCTCATGGAAGGATGTGTCCAGATACAGTTTCCAGAACAGGTTACAGGAGTTTCTGCTTGGGAATGGAATGGGTTTTGACATCAGGAAAACAGATGGTTTGACTCACTTTGAGGTTGCGGCAAAGGACAGGAAGAAGAAGCTTATAAATTATGTGGTATTGCAGCAGAAAAACAGCATTGTTTCTCTGGAAATAGAGGCTGGTTCGAGATTCAGTCTTGTAGGCATGTTAAAACATCTTTTTGGGGAAGAATGGATAAATGCGAAAGTGGAAGCGATATGAAGGATTTAAGCAGCAAATGAAATTCAATACGGCCACCTCATCTGTTTTCCGCAGCTTAAGCAAGTAGTGGTGATATGCGTGCCCTGAAGCCTCGTGCGCGCGGTTGCGCCCTGTACTAAATAACCATGGCAGTGCTTGCAAATCCTGCGCTTTAACTCCACAGGCATCCTGACTCGGTATCTCATACCGATGCGGCGCGCCAGTCCTGCATACCTGTTGCTGCGTTCGGGGTGGGTTTTGAATTCTTGCCCGGCGAGTTCGAAAAGCCGCTGGATGCGCTGGCGCGCCATGTCCTTTGCCCAGTCTTTCTGTTTTTTGCGCATAATTTAAATATCCCTCAACGTTAAAACATTGATTTCCTCAACAGCATCCAGCCTTCCGTCATTGGTTATGAAAACATCCCCATTTTTAAAAATCACAGATGCCAGTTGTATTGCATCCGGCGTTTTTATTCCATATTTTGCCCGCAGTTCAGCAGCTCTTAAGGACACCGATTCATCCAGAGGCACCATTTCAAGCTGGGTCATCAGTATTGTTTTATACTGTTCAACGAGATCAAATCTTTCTTCTTTGATAGGTTTTACAAGCAATTCAAGAAGCGTCACATAAGAGGTTATTCCGATAGCTTTACCTTCGACTATTCTTTCAATCAGGGGTTCAACCTTTTTCAGAAAAACAGGGTGCTCTTCGATATAGTAAATTATAACATTGGTATCGAGTCCAATCCGCCTGTAGTTTACCAACTCTCCCGCTCCTTTTTGATGTACTCTTCAACGTCAACATCTTTCCATATTTCTTTGCCAAGCCCTTTTAGATTTTTAAGAGATAAGGGCTTTTTTACGTCTGCTTTTTTCATTATAATTTCATGGTTTTTCTTGTAAACCTGCAAAGTATCACCTTTTGAAATGCCAAGAAACTCACGAATATCTTTGGGAATCACGACCTGAAACTTATGGCTGACTTTTGTTACTGACATAGTTGTACCTTATGGTTGTACGACATATATTAATCTTTACTTAAGGCGCAGGCGCCAACATTTTCGGAAGAGGTTGTGCGCAAAGCTGTGGAAGATTGGTTGAAGGACAGGCGCTATGAATTTGGGGTGAGGATGGTTTACAAGTTCCAGTGCAGTGTCCGCGCTATAAATATGCCCATAATCAGCCCCTTCACGCATTTTCATTGCATAGTCAAAATCCTGCAGAAGTTGATTATCCAGCAATCCGTTATCCACAAAAAGAGACTCGGTTGCGTATTTTAAGCAAAGTCATTTCCTGCTTCTCTCATCTCTTTTGAAATGAGGTCAGGGTCGATATTTATTTTTACAATTTTCCCCTTGCTTATGCACTGCTCAAATTGATATTTCATGCGCCTCAAAGATTATTTTCCCCATGTTAATCCTTTCGTATAGTGGTTTGTCCTTTGTTTTAAGTTGCTCGAACTCAAAAGGACTCATGATAATCGGCGAGAGCTTTCGTTCGATTTTTTTCTGGTAATATTCGATCAACTCAAAATTTCTATTTTTGTCCTGAGTCTCTATAAAAATATCAATATCGCTGTCTGTTGTATCTTCTCCTGTGGCGCAGCTTCCAAACAGGATTATCCTTGAAGAAGTGTCTTTCAGGCGCTGGATTAGAGTATTTATTTCCATCAGTGTGAGAAGCACCTTGAACTCCCTGAGCAGCCGATTTTCCATGTTTGCCCAGTATATTACAAGCCTGCCTTTCTTTTCTTTTACAATAAGTCCTGCATTTTCAAGAGCTCTGAGGCTCTGGCTTGCGGTTCCCAGACCTATGCCGAGATTTCTTGAGAGTTCGCGAACATAGTAACCCTCGCGGTATCTCCTGCCGAGATGCCGGAGTATCTGTAAGGCGGGTTTTGAGATTATGTTCATTATTTCGAACATATGTTCATTTATGTGAACAAATGTATTTAAGGGTTAGGGTTTGACCAGCACATCCATCACCGTAAACACCAGCATGCTCAAACTCACCGCCGCATTCGCATTAAAGAACGCCACCGGAATATTCGTAAAATTATCAGCCTTCACAAGCGTGTGTTCGTACAAAATCAGCAGCGTAATAACCACCAGCCCGGCTTTAAATATAACCCCAAGCTTCAGCACAAACATCAGCCCGACCAGCAGCGCCAGCATCAGGACATGCGCCGCAAACGATAAGCTAAGCGCCGATTTTACACCGAAAACGGTTGGCACGGAGTACAGCCCGTTCTTCCTGTCAAAATCAAGGTCAAGAAGCGAATAAATAATATCAAACCCTGCAACCCAGAAAGTGACCGCGAACAATAGCAAGAGCATCGCAAATTCAGGCGCGCCAAAAGGAATATTAAAGGCGCCCGTTACCGCAAGCCAGCCCCCGACTGGAGCGTAGCCGAGATTGAGCCCGAGAACGAAATGCGAAACGGGAACGAACCTTTTAAGATACGGGTAAATGATTGACGTAACTGGAATAATGGGCGCAAGCATAAGGCACAGAGGATTTAGTTTGTAAGCTGAAAAGAACAGCAGGAAATAAGACACAATAATAATTCCATACACTTCGTACAACGCTATTTTGCCAGACGGCAATTCGCGAGCCTCAGTCCTCGGGTTTTTTGCATCAATATCCCTGTCAACAAGGTTGTTCAGCGCCATAGCAGCGCTCCTCGCGCCAATAAATGCAAGCCCAACCCAGAACAGTATGCGAAGCTCAGGAACTCCCCTGCTTGCCAGAAAAGCACCAAGATAGGCAAACGGAATGGCGAACAGGCTATGCTTGAGCACCACAAAATCCGAATATAATTTCAATTTAGCGAGCATCACAAATCTTTTCTCTTATAACCGATATTACTCCCCTGATACAAATGATTAACCTTTACTTTATCGGCTCGGCTGGAAGCGGCAAGTCATCGCTTACAGGTGCCTTTGCTGGATGGATGCAGCATCATAGATACGATGCAGTAACTGTAAACCTTGATCCTGGCATAGAAAATGCGCCTTACGTTCCTGATGTGGACATTCGCGATTGGATTAAATTGCGTGATGTTATGAAAGAGTATGGCGTGGGTCCAAACGGTGCGCAGATTATTGCAGCAGATATGCTGGCGTTGAATATCAATGAGATGAAAGAGATAATACAGGGTTATGAGACGGAGTACGTTATTTTTGACACGCCAGGGCAGATGGAGTTATTTGTCCTTCGCCAGTCCGGGAAATTCTTAATAGACGCCCTTGGTGCCGAGCAGTCCATAATCGGTTATCTTTATGACCCCGTGATTTCAAGAAATCCATCAGGCTTTATCGCATTGATGATGCAGGCGGCATCGGTACAGGTCAGGTTCAATGTTCCTTTTCTTAGCATTCTTACCAAATCCGATCTCCTAGCAGAGGACGAACGTGAGAAAATATTGGACTGGAGCAGGAATTTAATGGAGCTTGATGGAGCTATCAATAGCGAGCTTCCCACCATGCGCAGTCAACTGAGCACCGAGTTTTTGTCTGCCCTTAAATCATTTGGTGTAAGTCAAAATATAGTTCCAGTCTCATCAACGTATGGCTCTGGTATGGAAGACATATACAACGCCGCCCAGCAAATATTCCACGGCGGCGAAGACCTGAGCAAGGATTGACTACAAACCAAGCTCTTTCCATATCCTGTCTATCCGTGCTTTTACCTCGTCGTCCATCCTTAAAACACCAGGCCATTCACGGTTGAAGCCCTCACCGGGTCCTTTCCGTGTGGCATCGATGCCCAACTTTCCGCCGAGATTGGGCAGGGGCGAGGCATAGTCAAGTGTATCGGTCGGCGCCTTATCTATTATTGTGACGTCTCTTGCCGGGTCCATGCGTGTAGTGGTCGCCCACAGCACTTCCCTCATATTCTGCACATTCACGTCATCGTCCAGAACGATAATCGTCTTTGCAAACATCATCTGACCCATACCCCACAGGGCGAACATGACCTTTTTAGCATGACCGGGATACCTCTTTTTTATGGATACGATACAGAGATTATGGAAAACAGCCTCTATCGGCAGGTTAATATCCACGATCTCAGGCAGTTGTGCCTTTATCAGAGGAAGGAATATTCTTTCTGTGGCTTTGCCAAGATATGCGTCTTCCATTGGAGGTATCCCCACGACGGTGGCGTGGTATATCGGGGCTTTGCGGTGTGTGATGCAGGTTATATGGAACACAGCGAACTCATCCGCCAGCGAATAATACCCTGTATGGTCTCCAAAAGGACCTTCAATGCGCCTTTCATTTGAGTCCACATATCCCTCAAGTATAATCTCGGCATGCGCGGGAACATAGAGGTCAACCGTTTCACATTTAACAAGCTCCACGTTCTTTTTTCGAAGGAACCCCGCGAACATCATCTCATCGATATTATCGGGCAGCGGCGCCGTGGCTGAATAGACGACAGCCGGGTCGGCGCCAATAGCCACTGCAACTTCTATTTTTTCGCTTTCCCTGCCCGTATCAGCATAATCCCGCGCACCGTGTTTATGGATATGCCAGTGCATGCCTGTGGTTTTCCCGTCATAGACCTGCATCCTGTACATCCCTACGTTCTGCTTTCCCGTCTTTGGGTTTTTGGTGAATACAAGGGGGAGTGTGATGAAGCGTCCGCCGTCCTCTGGCCAGCATTTCAGTATTGGGAATTCGTCCAACGAAAAACCATCTTTGCGTATGACTTCTTTGCATGGCCCCGTTTTAACGTACATTGGGGCTCCGGACGTGAGTTCCGCGAGCTGTGGAAGCATCTTAATTCCTTCCCAGATGCCCGAAGGCGCTTTCAATTCCAGAAGCTTCTGGATTCGCTCTCCAATTTCATCAAGGTTGTTTATCTCTAGCGCCAGGCACATGCGCTCCAGACTCCCGAAAGCGTTGGCAAATACCGGAACTTTATAGCCTTTGACGTTTTCAAACAGCAGCGCTGGTCCGTTGTTTTTTACAACCCTGTCTAAAATCTCGGTGATTTCAAGCTCGGCGCTGACCTGTGTTTTTATTCTTTTGAGCAAGCCTTTTTTTTCAAGAACTTCGATGAATTCTCGCAAATCTTTATATGCCATTATAACCTCTCTCGGACTTGTATCTTAAAGCTGAACCTGCTTTCTCAAGGCAAGCCCTGTGAATGTATCCAAGCTGCCTCTTCTTCCAGTTCTTGGATTCGTTGCTCATGCCCTCTACAGGCTCGTAGATAATGAGCATGTTTTTCGCGTCCTCGGGGAACATTAATTTCACAAAATCGTCGCAGAGCAGGCATTTTTTCCATCGGGTGTATCTTCTTTCGGTCATAAAGCGACACCTCGCTTTATGCGGTATAGGGGTATCTGCGATACCCCTTCTTTTGATAAAACTTTCCTAAAGTTTTTCATAGTTATGCTTACTGCGTTACGGGAATATATAAAGATGCCGTTACGGCATTTTACTTAAATTTCCGTTACGGAAAAAAATCGAATTTGCACAGGGCGTAAACTATAAATACTTTCGTTCGTATCTACACGAATTGTGTGGGCAGAAAAACTTTTTTACCACCACCATACCCTCCTCTGCCCACTAAACATTATTTGATTAAACATTAATCCCGTTACGGAAAATTACTGCTAAATCCCGTCACGGAAAATGCAATGTACTACAGCGCATCCAGCGGGCTTTTTATTTTCTTTATCTCTTCCGAGGAAACCTGCGTATATATCTGCGTGGTCTGCAAATTCGAATGCCCGAGGAGCTTCTGTATTTTCCTGATATCCACGCCATTCTCAAGTAGATGCGTGGCGAAAGAATGGCGCAGGGTGTGAACATGCACAGGTTTATCGATGCCGGCTCGCGTGACTGAAACTTTTATCGCATGCTGGATGCCGCGCGGTGACATTTTCCTGCCGTTTACTGAAAAAATATATCCTTTGCCGTCAGCGCCAGTTTTTTCCATGTATTCCAGAAGGTCTTTCTTGAACATCTCAGAAACAATAAAAATCCTGTCCTTTGACCCTTTTCCCATGCGCACCCACCCGATGCCCTCATTCAAATCGAGGTCATAGTATTTCAAGTTGATACATTCCGAAAGCCGAAGCCCGGTTGAGTAGAGAAGTTCGATCAAAAGCCTGTGCTTCGGGTTCTCAGTATCATCTAAAAGATCCTTAATCTCTTTGCGGCTAAGTACAACAGGCAACTTTTCCGATGCCTTTGGTGTTTTTATCAGCGACAGGTTTTTTCCGAGCATGTCTGTGTAGAAAAATTTAAGCGAGGCTTTTATCAGGGCTATCGATGCATTTGACAGTGAATGGTCGGAAATCTTGTATGCAAGAAATTCCTTTATATCATCATCACTTATTTCTGCAGGGGATTTTTTTATATATTCAAGGAACTTGCGGTTGTAGAAAAGGTACATTTTTGAGGTCTGTCTTGAAAAACCCCGGAGTTTCAACTCAGTCTCAAGCTTTTTTAATGCTGATGGCATTTCACCGGTCATAATACCCTGAATTTGACTGCCCTAGTATATAAAAACTGCGTATAAGGTAGATTATATACAGTT
>CAYSLW010000003.1:0-22393 GCA_964431955.1 uncultured Candidatus Methanoperedens sp.
AAATACATTTCCACGCAGAACTGTTCTGAAGGTGAGAAAGCTTTATAGGCAAAAACGATAGCAAGCCCTGTACCTTAAGTACGGGGTATAGGTGACTTCGGACGATAAGTTTAAGTGCATCCTTAACACATCTTAAAACATAATAACAATTGTGGTGCTAAAATTGGGGGCAGATTAATTCAGAATGCCAGCCAAGCATCAGAAAAACAATAGTGCTCAGTAATTATCTATCATGCCATGAGGTTAGAGCTTTGCACTTAAAGTCATGTTTTTGAGCGACTTTAAGTGCGAAGTTTGAGGTTGGGAAACATTTATATAAACGAGAGTTGTTACTATAACCGTGCAGACTGTCTTGAGCCAACAACAGAAAGTTTGTGATGTTGGTATCGAAAAGACTACCCTTATTGTTCTTGTGGTACAACCAACAGGGGTATAATGTCGATGTAGGAGAAAAAAGAACAGCCTTAAAAATTTTGGTGAACATGGAAGAAAAAATTAGCTCTCATGAAGCTCAAATTGTATGCGGTTTTAATATTCCTAAATTATTTGTGCGAGCTGATTTAATTAAAAAACTTGTCGAGCATCGGTTCGAAGAAATTCCAGAGCCAGATTTTATTAAGAAACTAAAAATCGAACCATTTCTATTAGTTACTGCAGATTTGGTAAAGAAAAATAATACAGTTGTTTTTTATGATGAGCCTAAGCAAGTAGTGGGTGTTAAAGGAGGTAATTTTAGAGACGTCTTCATAGTTTTTCAGGAATTAGAGAGTATTTTAATAAAAGAATATGACGTGGATTTTGAAGAAGTTATCAATTTTATTGAAGGGATAACGACAGTTCATGTAAAAACGGACGAAAACGCTAAAAAAATTATAAAAGATTATTTTCATAATTTCAATAAATTCGATGAAATTTTTAATGAAAAAACCTACATTCCAACTTTAAGAATAATCCCAGAGAATAGGAATATTTCAGACCGTGTTTGGTTTGATATGGTAATAGAACCTTTACTATCTAATACTAAAAAATACTTTGTTAGATACGCATTTAGAAATTCAAATATAAATAAATTCAAGGACGATGCAGGACAAATTAATACCTACATAGAAAAAGTTATTGCCATAATAGAGGGGGGAGTTTAATATTACAAATAAGAAATCGAATACCTTATTGGAATTTGATGTCATGACTTATGGGTTTAAACCTCAAGAACCCGCACAGCAAACAGGATTTTATATAGAATCGACTCAAGTAAAAAATACACCTTTTGTTATAGAAGGTATTATGAAGGGATTGGTAAGTGAGGTGTTGGAAGAAAAGCTCAATCAAAAATTTGAACCAATTGATGAACGACTTAAGTCCATTGAAGAGAGTATAAAAGAATTCTCACCCATCAGAAAAATTGTAGTCCTTGAGGCAGTTACAAAGGAAGAGGCGAAAGAAAGAATAAAAGAGCTAATCAGACAAACAGACATCGAGTTTTACCCGGATGAAATCGCTGAAAAGTTATGTATTGACTTCCAGCTTGTAATGGAAATAGTCAATGAATTAATTGATGAAAAAGAAATCGAAGTAGCTGAATAGGCAATGGAATCAACAGAAAACGGCGATAGTGTTAAAGGAGATAGGATTGTAGTTGAATTTGATAAGTATGACAAATTCAGATTGAATTCTGGTTCAAGTAAGGATAAACGGCAGTGGACAACCTTTGAAGGCAATGTTTGTTGCACAATTGTAAGTTCATTAAGAAGGAAAATACATAAAATATGACTGTATTTGCAAAGTTTGGAGACAAAATACGAGGGGAACGTGTTCATGCTGAATTTAGGGACTATACTCCTAAACCTAATCCGAAAGAAATAAAGGGAACAGATAGAAAAGAATATACCTTAAAAACAACAGTACAATGTACGATTATGAAACCATTAAGAAAGATTCAGTAATTGTAATTCTATTAATTATTCATAGCCAATACTACTTTTTATAGATTGTATACCACTCGACACTTAACAGCAATTCTGACCACTCAAAGACTTAACAGAACCCCTTTCTGCCCCCTTCTTATTGGCAAAAACCGAAACAACTAACGAGCGATATAACCCTCATGCACTCACGCCGATGCCTCGTTTTTCAAAACGAGGACATTGACTGGCGTGCCTCGAAGCACAAGAGAGAAAGTATGACAAAAAGGACACCTGAAGAAAACGCTGGAAAAACGCAATTAGCGGCGTGTGTCCATAGGGTTAAAATCCCACTGCATGGGTCTGCTCCCGTGCAAAGAGAAAAGGTAGTGCAGTATTGCGAAATATCGTGCGGAGTATCTGAGTATCGGTAACTACAGCCCGAAACAACAAGTGAACCAGAAGTGGTGGCACAAAGACAATTAAAGGTCTTACTGCGGCATCGCGATTGGATGAAAAGGAATATATTAAAAAATATTTATTAATCCTTATTCCTTCACCCTCGACCCGCCCGGAGGCATGAACATCGCAATTTTATCAGGCGATGCAATCGTCTTGATGAGCCTTTTATCCTCGAACCTGTCGTTCATCATCCTGTAAATCTTCTTTGAAAGGTCGTCCTGGTTAAAATCTCCGGGCTCAATTTCGATAACGAACTGCGCCTTGCTTCGAATTGCGCTCACCGGTCCTCCTATCAGTCTTTTCTCCTCGTTAAGAAGAAGACCGAGCGCAGCACCAATCATGACATCCTTGTAATAATTGCGCTTGCCACGAATCACAAAAGCCCCCTTTGGCACATACTCCCCGGATTCAGGCGTCTTTGAGACCTGCTCAGGAAGCACCCAGTAGCAGTCCCCGCTCACCTGTCCCGACTTCCATATACCTGAATAAGATACCGTGAACTGTGCCGCCTCTTTTAATGTGGTTTCAGGAACGTCCTTTCCTTCCGTTTTTATTACAACAGCGGGCGAACCTGACACATGGGTATGGAAGAAAATATCCCTCTTTTCAAGGTATTTCTTCACAATATCCTCGTTGCTCTGTGCATCACGACCGCCGATAACAATAAAACCGTCCGAAGAGATAAACCACCTGAACCGCTCATACCATTTTTGCCTGTGTACAATGGGCATATCTTTCGGTTTGGGGGCTTCTTCTGTAGTGGATAATTTTTTTGTCGCCTCGATAGCCTCAAGTGCACCCTTTATTTTTGAGGATAATTTTTTTGATTTATCGTAATAGACCTGGGAATTTTGCGTTACTGAAAGCCGGATGTCCAGTTCGACGTCCTCGTTATCAAGAGTTGCAGTGATGGTTCCCTTACTCTGATTAACGGATTTGATTGCCTTTGCATCAGGCATATCAGACTTCTTTAGGATATTCTTGATGTCATCCCATGAATACCCTTTATCTCTTGCGTCCTTAATTGCTTTCAGAATTCCATCGATTGTCTGGTAATGCGCATAAATCAACTCGCCCTTGTGAACCAATTTCTCCTCTTCACCTTTGAACTTTTGGAGCGCAATCATCTGTTTTTGTAAACGGTACTCAACCAATCCCGGTTCTTCTTTTTTTTCGTCTTTCACTTCCTCTTTCTTGACCTCCTCCCTCCGGCTGAAATATTCATCCAGTGCTTCATTAAAATTGCCAAAATATTTCTTTTCATTTTTCTCGTATTGCGAAAGCGGAAAAGGGAGGACGTCTATTGCTTTTCCATCCATATACACTATATGGGGCGAAAGTGCGGCACTCAGCGGCTTGAAAACTTCCTGTAAAGCGTCCATGAAGAGCTTAATATCACTCAATTGGGAGGCAGGTGTACTTTTTTCAATTCCGGCACGGAGGCAGAGTTCTTCGGCGTACTGCCCTCCAATATTCATACGTGTTGCCGCCGTCCTGACAATATCCGAATCGGAATGTGAAAACATCTCTTTTAATTCATCCAGCGTGGCGGTTACAGGGCACAGTTGCGCCTGCGGAAGCTCATATAGTTCGCCCCCTCTTATCTTCCTGTCCCTGAAACTGATGGATTTTAATGGCAGGATTATACGTTTTTCAGAATCCAGTAAAACGATATTTCCCTTGGAAAACAGCTCGACGATGAGTATAGTCTTATCCTCGCCGCGCCGGATGTGCATCTCGATAATGCGGTCAAAGTCATACTGTGAAATATCGACTATCCTTCCTCCGCTTAAGTGTTTCCTAAGCAGCATGGGAAAGGACTGCGGGAGCTTTGGGGCAGTCTCGGGATGTTTTGTGAGGTGCAGGCGTCTTCCCGCTTCGATAACAAGATTTGTCCTTCCTTCTTTGAAGATATGGAGTCCTATCCTGATTTCATCGGGTGAATGCTGGTATATCTTCGCGAGCTTTGCATCCATAAGGCGGGGGCGGAGTTCCTTGATGAGCGCCGAAACGTCCACGCTTGACATTTCCTGTTTCATGTGAGGGGTTATATTATACCTGAGTTAATTTAAATTAGTGGTACGTTTACCTTATTTTCTATACCCCGTATTTAAATACGGGGTATTTATCCCTTTCAAATACTCCACAATACTCATCGTAACATCCACCCCGCATGCCTCGAATATACCTTTGCCAGAAGGCGTACCATTAATCTCGATAACATAATCCCTGTCTCCCTCGATAATATCCACGCCCGCGTAAACAGCGCCTATGACCTCAGCGGCTTTTAAACCCAATCTTTCCTGTTCATCAGTCAATATGCAGGGCTTAGCGATGCCGCCCTGGCTCAGGTTGTTTATCCATCCTCCGTGAGGTGCGCTCCTGTATATCGAACCTACCACCTCCCTCCCCACCACAAATACCCTGATGTCCCTGCCTGGATTGGGTATGAATTCCTGCATGTAAAGCAGGCGGTTTTTTTCCAGCAAATTTTTAAGTTTGTGTATTCCCGTATCATCATTCGACAGTCGCTCCACGCCCAGCCCTTTATACCCGAACACAGGCTTCACCACGGCGCACCCGAAATAAGACAGTGCAGCCAGAGCCTCATTCCGGCTATTCGTTACCACAGTTTCAGGGGTAGGAATTCCGTTTCTCTGGAATAAATAACTTGAGACGTACTTGTTAGCAGCCCTCGCTATGGAATCAGGTGAATTGATAACCTCGATTCCAAGTTCTTTGAGATGGCAGAGTATATCGAATCTGAACGCGGCATCGTCCTGGGTTGCAGGTCCCATATCCCTTACAATAACTGCATCGAGCGCTGTCAGATCAATACTGCCTGCGTATATTTTAGCGGATGATATATTTGAGGTTGCATCGCTGAAGCTGAATTTTACAGGCTGCATCTCATAATGCTTCACAGCGTTGCAAAGAGCTATGCCTGTCCAGTCATGATGGTCTGTTACTGCTATGCCTATTGTTTTCATGAGTCTTAACCGCAGACGAATAAAATTCTATGAAGGAATTATATTTCATATTTTATATCCATTAAATTATGAACGAAATCTTCTGTTTCTTTCCACAGCCTTTTCAAATCGCTCATCTCACATCCTCAGTTTTGTCATCTTTGTCATTTTGTTATTTTTGTCATCTCCGTCTCTTTCTCCTCGGCGGCGCTCAGGCTTTCAAGCTGCTTTTTCCAGTAGAGCAACGACCGAAGGTCGTAGTTTATGGGTTTGAGGTAGCTGGAGATGAGTTTGTCGTGGAATTTTCGGGTTAAGTGGCGTTCATAAGTCATTTTATGTCTTTCATTCCTTTTTCATTTAATCTTTTTATAACCAACTCCCTTACTTCTTTAGCTAATTTATAAAATTGTTTTACTTCTTCAGGATTTGTCTCAATATATTCTTCCGGATATCTGATTTCAACCGCATAAATGGTAAGCTTAGATACTTTCTCCCGATCCAATTTTTCAAATTCCTTATCTTTCTCTATGCACAGATTGAGAATACTTGCTAAATCATGGGTTTTACCTACCCTGAAATCGACCCACGTTAAATATGCTTTTAGATATTTTTCAACAGCCTGCTGGCAATGAAACGAGAGTACATCCAACGGTGCGTCCTCAACTGCCAGTAAGTATTTAACCGCCTTCAGGTCATTATCCGCTTTTTCAATCCCTCGCAAAACTATATCCTCTTTCATGCCTCAATCCCTTCTAAATAGACTTCGTTAGAAATGGTATTTGCAATGGTTTTTTCCTCTTCAAACGATTCGGTATCTTTTAAAACTATATCGAATGAAATAAAAGGATAAAACTCATGCAGTTTTTTATAAATATCAAACCACAGTTCTTTTTTTGTTTTTGCATCTAAAGGTTTCTTCAGGACTATCAAGAAATCCCAATCGCTTTCCTCTCTGAAATCCCCTCTTGCCCTGCTGCCGAATAACAGGATTTTGGAGTATTTCAGGTTCATTTCGTTTAATATGCTCTTGAGTTTTTCTAAAATCTCATTTTTGCTATTCATTTCTGTCCCTCTATTATCTTAACCCACTCATGCGATTTTATCTTCTTGACCCACTTTTGCATCATAAATACACCGCTACAACCAAGTCTCTTTTATTTTGATTAATTTTAATTTTTGAGATTTTATCTATGTTGCTGCAAAACTCATTTTCAAGCTTGTTGTTGATTGCCCTGATTAATGAGTTTTTCACTATATCATCATCCTCGTAATAAACCGCATAATCTTTTAGTGCTATCTCAAAATCTGACTTCTCTTTCTGTGAAATCTGAGTTGTTCCTAATATTATTGAGACTTCCTCAGTTAATTCAGTTGTATTAACTTCCTTTGCAGAAACATCTGATTGATACACGTTTTCATGTTTTTTGAAACTTATATCAATCAACTTTCCTTTTGAATCCAACACCAATTCAGAAGCATAAACGCTAGCATCATTTCTGCTCCATCTCTTGAGCCAGCCGGGCTTTGTTAAAATATAACTCTCTGGAAAATCATCCTTTACTAATGAAAACCCGCTCAGGAAAAAATATCCTATTGCAAATTTTGCTTCTTTAGACTTTTTAAGCTGATTCTTAATAACATTGATTAACTCACGTTGAGGACTATTATCTACTATATTAGGAGCAATTATCTCATTACTCATGATTTTCATCTCTTTGTATATCGTCCAGCCCACGCATAACTCCTCCCTCAAGATGCTTAAACCTTGACGCTAAACAATACAGGAAATTCACCACCTTCCCAGCCTCGTCTATTATCACGCCGTCGCTTGATGCAACAATATATTTAGAGCTTTTCAGCTCATAATCCACACGCTTCGAGGTTCTCGCATCTCCGTTCAACCCGAACTCAGCGATTTTCTCTCTGAGTTTTTTCGCGAGCAAACCACTCTTGCTTATCTGTGAATCAAAAAGAAAAACAACCGAACCCGGATTATGTTCTTTCAAAAACTGCAGTATCAATTCAATCGCTTTTTCAGTGGTTTCCGAGGTCTTAAAATTCCTGAAAACACCCATGATATCCCTTACGACCCCGTCATCGCAAAGAAACGCCTTTTTCATAAGAATACTTTCCATCCCGATAAGAATATTATATCCATCAATTATGATGACATTTCCGTTTATTTCATCACAGGGCAAAAATTTTGCCCTTCTTTTCACAGAGACCGTTTTAGAGAGAACAACCCTTGAAAGAAAGTGCCTCGATTCTTCATCAAGCCTGTAATGATTGCATACAAAACCCACTGCCCCCGATCGCGGATAATCCCTATCAAGAAGGTATCTGATATCGATAACGGCATTCTCTAAGCTCATGGGTTCACCCGGAACCTCAAAAGCGCGGCAATCCCGCCTAAGGATTCGAGTTTCTTTCCCGGTTCAAATTCGGTGCTGAATACCACTATCTTCCCCTGGGAATGTTCAACATCTTTTAAAAAATTATCAATGGTCTTACCCTCGCGCTCGGTGCGCAGCAGTTCATCCGTAATCAGCAGCGTCTCTATTGCACCCACGCTCTCTGCATTTCTTACGTCATTCATACCATAAGCCGCTTTTCCGTTTATTGAGATTTCCCTCATCAATTCTTCTATGAGCTTTGCCTCCCTCCCGATTCTGGATTCCTCCATTATCCTGTCGACTGCGCCACGACGCAGCACTTCCTGGAAACCCGAGATTCCGATGGATGAAGTGTCCTCAAGAACTATTTTTTTTGCAAGTTCAGGTTCCCTTGCCTTTAAGAAATCCAGAAAATCCTCTTTCGTAAAGCCGGGACCTGCAAGGATTACAGCTTCCACTTTTTCCGCAGCCCACTTCAATTGAGATACAAGTTCGCCGAAGAAACTCCGGCGTCTATTTCCTTCACCTTTTCCGAGTGACTGCCGCAGGCTCGAGGATTCCTCCACCCCGAACTGTCTTACAACACCTATACATGCTTCTCCTTCCTCTATTGTGGCGATTATCACCCTGGGGCGCCTGGATGCGATCGCAGCTTCTTGTATCCTTTCTAACTGGTCATTCTTCCATTTCTTAATTATCGAAAGATTCGTCCCCTCTTCTATGTTCAGCGTATGGTAGGCGCCGGCATCAATGCCGTCTGCAATAGTCCCGTGCACGCGCAGTCGGTTTGAGAACTTATGGAACTCAACTTTCTCAACTTCTATTCCAAGGCGGACTGTTTTTTTATCAGCCTTTTCAGGTCTCAGTTTATCGGTGGCGCCTTCTATTCGTCGCTTGGTGAAGGCATACACGAGGTCATGAGGCTCTATGACGTATTTCAGATGCCAGAGATCGTCTAAGGATTCAGTAATAAGTGAAATCTCGCCTTCATTGAACCTGAGTTCCTTTTTTAAGACTTTCATAATCACCAATATTTGCGCAGGATATAAAAAAGAATCAGAACGAAAACTATTCCCAGAGTCCAGATTACAGGTTCTCTTGGGGTATGGATTCTTACAGATGACTTGTCATTAACTGGATTCCGTGTATCTTTTGGTATGACTTCAGTTATATCCGGCAAAGGCTTCTCTGGGTCTATGAACTGGTAAACAGGAAACAGCGACACAAGGTTTTGTTCGGGTGAACCTGAATATATATTATCAACTTTAACGGATAGTATTGTCCTGTTGGCTTTGTTGTATATGAAATAACCTTTAATTGCCACAACCTCGCTTTTTACAATGTTGTCATTTTCTATTAATTGGAGCCAGACAGCATCCTCACTCACACTTTTCAACGTGAGTATGTATCCCTGATAAAGCCCATAGGAATCCCCTGTGACGAGAGGAATGGTGCTGCCGTTCAGCAATATATCACTGACTCCATGGCTCGGGGATACTAAAAATAATAAAGATAAAAATAAATATAAGACATTTCGTACCCGTGACATATTATTTTCACTGAGTTTGTACGCATGCTTATATATTCCCTTGCATCTCCTGGAAATAAAATGGCAATTTCAGCCAGGTTGTGTTCGGAGTAAAGAAGATTCACTCAATATAGCCCGAAATCTATTAACTGAGCTGGGATATGCGCAAGAATGACCAAAAACATGATAAAACATTAAGACAATTAGGGAACTATGAGAAGCTATCTAATCGTATGGTTTAACAGTGAAGGGGCAAAGCCTTCCGAGATCAATCAGCGTCTTATGTCGCTGGGGTTTAAGCCCATGCAGGGAACTCACGACTACGTCTATGAATGGGGAAAAAACGTAAGCGTAGATGAAATCTTGCGATTTGGTGATAAAGTCCAGATGACGCTTGAGGGTTTGAACGTGATGTTCAAGCTTGAAACTATTAGTTAGTTGTTATCATATCTTTTATCAATTTTGTTATCGAAAACTATTAATCATTACAAAACAACATAATAATTTACCTTATCGCCAATGTGCAATAAGGTGCATGCTGCGATGAGCGAGCAAGAGTCGGCAGAAAAACCACATTTGGAAATATAATTTCCAGGGCGTAAATGCCCCGTGACCATACAAGGTCTAAAAGGAAGTGGTTCGACTGGGATTTCTTCCCGTTTGGGGTGCTATAAGAAAGCGCATGGAGCGCAATTTACAGCGAAGTCAGCACGAAGTTTTGTGCTGCGAGGGTGCTGTATGCCCTGAGGGTTCACCTCCAAGGGTCAGCTCATCCACCCGCCCATTATTTTGCGAAAGCCTCTTCCATGCCGGGAAGAGCGTTTTCATCTTTAAGTCGGTATTCTCTCTGGTTGCGATTTCCTCTTCGCAGAAGTATATTGTCCCGATACATTCTTGCAAGATATGTGGAAACAGTGCTCAGGTTAATTTTCCCGTAAACGCTCTCGTACTGCCTTTTCACATCGAGGGATGAGAACCAGACCCTTGGATATTCAAATCGCAAAAACATCTCCAGCCGCTCTTTCAGCGTGAGGGGTTGGGATTCTTCATTAATGGCTGAATAAGATGCTAGAGGCGGGATTTCCATTTTATTTTTTGCAGCCGACATTATAAATTTAGTTGCAGATATGGTCAGGAATTTTCCTGAAAACTCAGCATCTGCCCGTATGCCCTCGTCATTAACCAGATGAATTAACACTTCATCGGCTTCGATTGAATTTAAATAAGCTACTGCAAGTTCTGCGCAATCGGGTCCTTTGTAATTCAGGCTTCCTGCATTTTTTCCTTCGATTTCGAGCCGTATTTTCATAATGTCTCAAAAATAGGAGGGCTGTTCACCCGCTCGAGGCGAACAGCATTGCATCATGATTCCCCTCCGATGTCTCCTTCTGGGTGAAATATTATTGTGAACGACATGTGAATAGATGAAGGTTATACTATATAAGCTTTTCAATTGAAATAAAGGTTGTTTTCCAGTTGAAACAAAAAAGTAGTATTTTTTAGACAAAAAACAGTTATTCACAGTTTTTAGCCTTAATAAGACATGAAGATGAATGGGAATTATATCACAACCCTGTTCAGGTCTGGATAATCTATTTTAATGGCAACAATAGATTAAGCTATGGAGTTGAAGCTGTATGACTGAAAACATAATCGAATCCTTACTTGAAGAAAAACGCATATTTTATCCATCATTGGAGTTTAGCAAAAAAGCGCATATAAAAAGCTTTGACGAATACAAAAAGCTCTATGAAGAATCTATTAAAGACCCTGCTTCATTCTGGGCAAAAAATGCGGAAGAACTAACATGGTTTAAAAAATGGGACACCGTCAATTTCTGGGATGCTGAAAACGTGATATGCAGATGGTTTGAGGGGGGAAAATTGAATGCATCATACAACTGCCTCGACAGGCATCTTTCCTTGCGTGGCAATAAAGTTGCCATACTCTGGGAAGGCGATGCGGGGGAGACCGAGAGCTATACGTACAAACAATTACATATCGAAGTCTGCAAGTTCGCCAATGTTCTGAAAAAGAAGGGAACCAAAAGGGGTGACAGGGTTGCGATATATCTGCCTATGATTCCGCAATTGGTAATAGCAATGCTCGCATGCGCAAGAATAGGAGCCATTCACAACGTGGTATTCGCAGGCTTTAGCGCAGATTCGCTTCGTGACAGGATTCGTGACAGCGTATGCAAGATAGTTATCACGGCAGATGCGGGTTTTCGTGGAGGGAAGACAATACCTCTTAAAGAAAATATTGACAGGGCGATAAAGACCCCGTATTTAAATACGGGGACTAATAACACCGTAGAGACAGTTATCGTTTATAACCGCGCAAACACTAAAATTAATCTGAAGGAAGGAAGGGATTTCTGGTGGCACGAAGAGATTAGCAGCGTGAGCGAGGAATGCGAGCCAGAAATAATGGACGCTGAAGACCCGTTGTTTATCCTTTACACAAGCGGGAGCACGGGCAAGCCCAAAGGCGTGCTGCATACTACAGGCGGATACTTGTTGTATGTCGTGCTGACCTTTAAATGGATTTTTGATTACCGCGACGAAGATTTGTACTGGTGCACCGCAGATATAGGCTGGATTACAGGTCACAGCTATACTGTGTATGGACCACTTGCAAGCGGCGCAACTTGCTTGCTGTTCGAGGGTGTTCCCAATTATCCCGAGCCTGATAGATACTGGGAACTTGTAGAGAAATACAAGGTGACGATTTTCTATACCGCTCCTACTGCTATCAGGGCACTGGCAAGAAGCGGGGATGAGTTGCCTAAGGGAAGAGACCTCTTCTGCCTTCGCCTTCTCGGCACTGTGGGCGAGCCCATAAACCCTGAGACATGGATGTGGTATTATAACATTATCGGGAACAAGCGCTGTCCGATAGTGGATACGTGGTGGCAGACCGAGACAGGCGGAATACTGATTACACCAATCCCTGGCGCAACGCCACTTAAGCCCGGCTCTGCCACATTCCCTTTTTTTGGGATTGAGCCCATAGTTATCAAAACAGACGGGACAGAGGCAGGCGTTAATGAGGGCGGGGAGCTTGTGATTAAGAATCCCTGGCCCGGGATGATGCGCACTGTTTACGGCAACCATGCAAGGTTCAAGAAAACGTATTTCACTCAGTTTCCGGGCTTATATCAGACAGAGGATAGCGCACGAAAAGATGAGGACGGATATTTATGGATAATGGGAAGGATAGACGATGTTTTAAAGGTCTCGGGACACAGGCTTGGGGGTGCTGAGATTGAGAGTTCGCTCGTGTCCCATCGTGCAGTTGCTGAGGCTGCTGTTGTTGGTTATCCGCACGATATAAAAGGGGAAGCCATCTATGCTTTTGTCACGCTTAAAGAGAGTGTTGAGAAAAGCGAGGAATTGAAGGCAGAACTCATTACTCATGTCAGGAATACCATAGGTCCGATTGCAAAACCCGAGAAGTTGCAGTTTGCTGATGGGCTTCCCAAGACAAGGTCGGGTAAAATCATGAGGCGGATATTGAGGAAAATAGCTTCTGGAAATATTCAGGATCTTGGGGATATTACCACGCTTGCTGACCCATCTGTGGTTGAGGTGCTTGTGAGGGAGAGGGAGTGAAATAATATTAATCACATGATTTAAATCCCGGCGCGTATTTGATGCATAAATTTTAATTTTGTGCACAGATTTTATGCATCATTTATATGTTTTGCAATGTCTGGCATTGTTATTCGACCCTCAGAAGCAGGAATAGCTCAATTGGCATTCAAATAAAAAGGATATCAAGATCGCTAACTGCTTTTATCTCCTTAAAATCTTTATCTTTAGTAATGATACCTTCCGTCCTGTTTGCCATGCCTATCCCAGCAATCATTACGTCTGCCTGATTTACCGGCGTTCCTCTCCTATAAAGAGATGACATTAATTTGCTGCTTTCTTCGGCAGCCTTTAAATCAAAAAAGTAGATTGGAACGCTTGAGAAAAATTGAGTGAAATACTTCTTCTCGTGCTTCAACTGTTTATGATAAATTCTTGTAAAGATTTCAAAGTAGGATACGGAAGTTACAGCACTGTCATCTATTTTCCGCCCCAGAGTTTCTTTTAACTGCGTGTTTCCTCTAAAAAGCTCGATTATTGCAGTAGTATCAAGTAAATACATCTCTCATCTCAGATTTTTTCCTTTGCTCTAAAATTTCTTTTTCCATTTCTTCAAGGTTCTTGCTTTCTTTCAAAACACCAAAAAAGTCCATGACTCTTGATTTTCTTGCAGTTTTTTTTCTTAAAACCCTTACTAAAACATCGCTGAAACTCTCTTTTTCCTTCTTCATTTCCAGAAGTAATTTATATGCTTCCTCCCTCACAGTGATGGTTTTTACGCCCATGATGCATAATTGGAAGAGCAGAGATATAAGTATTGTTCATACTTAGGATATTATTATAGTCAAGTTCATAAATAACCGAAAAAACTGAAAATCTGACAGGATTAACAGGATGAACTGGATTTTGATATATTTTATCCTGTCAATCCTGTTATCCCGTCCAAAAATAAATAATCAGTTTTAAATAGGTTAATGTTCTTTTGATAGAGCGTGATAATTACTAAAATAGTAGTACAGAACTATAGAAGCCTTAAAGCCATAACAATAGATGACCTTAAGCAATTCAATGTATTTATTGGAAAAAATGGTTCTGGAAAATCGCATATTTTAGAAGCTTTAGAACTATTTTTTGCCGATTTAAATCTGCTGCAACAAACTGAAAAGGGGTTCGAAGAAAACCTATGGTTCGACCGAGAGAATACAATACCTATTCAATTCAAAATTCAGCTCAGATTGACTGAAAAACAAATAGATGATATCTTTACTAAAGATATTTTAAAAACAATGACCGTACAGGATGGGTATAAGTTAAAAACGAATGAACTGATGATCGAGCGGGAAATTTCTGGTAATAGATGGAACAATAAAAGTATTTCACTTGATGATTGGGAATTAGTGAAAGATAATACAATCCTCAACGAATTCCCAGAAAGCGCATTTACTGATATATCGGCCCCTCGATTCGCCGATGAGATGGCTGAACAGCTGAACATGGTAAAATTGCAGACTTGGGGGAAGATGCACAAAAAACCAAGTCAATACCATTGCCTCCTGAATCTGCCCAAAAGATTCTAAATAAAATGACTGAATTGACTATAGGGAAATTTAAACTAATTCGAACTACAAGGGAATCTGGAGAGCGTCCATCCGTAGGCACTCGACCTTTTTTAATAGATCCAGATACAAGGAACTACTTAACAGCCATCGGTCAAAACCCAGCTATGGCTGAGTCAAGAATTTGGTCAAAGTATAAAAAATCTTTTCAAGGTTTTTCATCGTATTCGTTGGAAATGCGTGGTGGTGCTATACATGCCGAACTTGGAGACCTCTATTTGCCTCTCAACTTATTGGGTGGCGGAGACCAAGAAGTGTTACTTCTTGAAAGACTACTTTCAGAATCTGGCGTTGTCTATGGTATCGAGGAACCAGAAACCCACCTTCATGCTGACTATCAAAGAAAGCTATTTAATCAGCTTAAGTCGAAATCAAAAAATTCACAGATGTTTGTAACAACTCATTCTCCAATATTCGTTGATCGTATCGATTTTGATAATTCATCTATCTGGTTTATCACGAAAGAAAAAAAATTGACAAAAGTTGAACGTGTAAATGTCGAAGATGGCAAAAATCTAAAAGAGATATTAGTTGAACTTGGTGTGCGGATGAGCGATGTCTTTTTTGCTGAACGTCTTCTTTTTGTTGAAGGTTCAACTGAAAAAGAGATAATTCCATTAATAGCCGAAAAACTTAAAGTTGATTTAAATCGGAATGGCGTAGAAATTATAGCCATGAGAGGAAAAGATACAGGAAAGTATCATATTAAAATGTGGTCTCACATAGCTAAAAATACTCAGTTGCCAGTATTTTATCTATTTGATGGAGGCGAAACAAAAGAAATCAGAGAAGCACGAGAAGAAGGCCATCTTACCGATGAAAATCATAAGCTGCTGGAAGTGGCAGATATCGAAGATTTATATCCCGAAGATATAATCCAAAAAGTGGTTAAAAGTATGATTCCATCTATAGGAACAGATGAAGTGGATTTAAGTCCGCCCAGAAAAAAGAAATTGGAAAAAATTTTTGAGGAAAACAATATTGAAGAATGGAAAATCTCCCTTGGTAAGAAAGTAGTTTCTGAGATGGAAAAAGAACAAATTAAAGAGGCAATGGGTGAAATTAAAGAAGTATTTGATAAGTTCTTATAGACGAAACTATCCTCTATTTTCTCGTTCCTCACCCGCCTTCTTTCTCAACTCCGACAGCGCATTCAGCGCCTCCAGCAGCGTCATTACATCCAGATGAGCTTTCAAGTTCCTCGGTTTTATATACAGTTCCTTCATTCGCATGGCTAAAAGTCCGCAAAGTTTTAAGTAGAACTCTGAGCATCTTAGACTTATGGCAACCACTGCATTTGCCCGAATGTCTTTTGCTGCTTTGAATAGCCGCTCATATTTCCACTTGCTTCCATGCAAGTCAGTTACAAATAGCACTCGATTGATTTCATACTAACCACAATATTATGTAGGCTGTAATAGTTAAAATAGTTTCGGTTGCTCACAAAATTATATATGGAACACCTGTTTATTTTGCAATATGCCAGAGGATAAGAAAAACAAAATTCAGGGTATGCTTACTTCGGCTGCCGGGATTCAAGAGCCGGAGGAGCGGTCGCGGAAATACCGCAATATTGTCGGTATTTTATCTTTTGAAGCGATGCGGTCAAACGACCCCTGGTATCTTGAAGAAGCTATTAAAACCGCTGGACTTGTTACCCACGATTCATCGAAGGCTTATGTTGAGATTATCCGCGCCATGGCAAAAATCGGAGCAAACAGGAAAGATGAAATGATACTCAGGGATGCTCTCAAAGTAGCAGAGCGAATAGACAACGACCTTGACCTTTCAGTGGCGCTCCATGAAATTGTGGTTGCGTTTGCAAAGTATGGCGTCGATAGAAAGGATGAGGAAATTTTTTCTTTTTCATTGGAACTAATAAAAAGAATACCTTTGAATACATATCGCTCCTTGGCATTTCGAAATATTTCACGAGCGCTTGTGGGCAGAGACCCTAAAAAAGCGCTGGAATTGCTTGAGACCTCAATTGGGTTGATTGAAAAAAGTAAAGATACTGAACCTGTTTATTTAATTTCAGCGTTCTGTGATATCGCGGCTCTGCTTGCGAAATTTAGCGATGAGCGAAGTTACGGGTTTATCAAGAAAGCAATAGCGCTGTCTGATGATATTGCTGATGAATTCGAGAAGTCAGCGGTTTTGTTGAAAATAGTGGAGACTGAAACTGCTATTGGAACTGAAAAGCATGATGAGGGGCTTTTGAAGGAAGCTGCTGTGATTTCAGAAGGGATTACGAGGGAATATTATAAGACGCTGGCTTTGGAGGCGATAAAATAAATTTATGCAGTAGAATTTAACAACTCTATAACCATTTTGCGGTTGGATAACGGGGTTAAAATAGCCTTATCGCTTTTACTGACCTTCATAACACGAAGAACATCCTTGGGGAAATACATTCCAATCTTCCCTCCTCCTACGGTAGAGACCTTGCACTCGTATCCTCCAACAGGCTTGCCTGCCGTATAATGTTCTATAATTTTCGTAGAATTTGCATCAAAAGCTACTTCGCCGCATTTTGAGCATTTCAAACCTGTGAGGTTTGGGATTACTATTCTCTCGCCAGCTAGGACAACTTCAAACATTAAATCGTCTGCATAGCTCATACTTGCAGTTCCGCATGAAGGGCATTCAATATCCTTGACGCCTTTCATTGGCGATTCCTTTTTGCCTGCGCGCCTTTTAGCTATCTCGATGGCGGTTTTTTCCATCATTTCTGGAGTTATGACGGGTATATTTTCTGGATTTATTTCCGTTTTTTGTTTCTTGGTTTTCATATATTCACATCCTAAAATTATATGGCAGGTTCAGCCCAATCCTTACACAATAAGACTGCCTGTTCTAATACAGTGTCAGTCGCCTTCCCTATCAGATTAAGTAATATTTTTTTATCAAACATGCCTTTAAGAAGCACTTCTAACTGCGGCATTATGGGTAGGGCAATTTCTTTTCCATCTATGGTTTTCCATGCCAGGAACCATTCTTTATTGGAGGTTATAGTCCCTGCTCTCGCTTCTGGTCCATCGCTGATAACTAAAATCTCATTGTAGGTGAAAAGTGACGCAATCTGGTCTTTGTACGTCTCAAGCTGATTGAATGCACTCCAGATTGTTGCAGTTTCATCTGCCGGGTTTTTAAGTTCAATGACAACGAGAGGCAAGCCGTTCACAAATAAGATAATATCAACTCTTCTGTGGTTGTTATTCTCAATGATAGTGAACTGATTTACTGCCAGGAACTCGTTATTTTGCGGAGCTTTGAAGTCAAATAGCCAGACTTTATCCCCAACTATGCTCCCATCTTTTCTTCTATATTCAACATCAACGCCTTCGACCAGCATCTTATGGAAGCTCTGATTGTTGATAATGAGATGCGGGCTTTCAGTCCTCAATACTTTTTTAATTGCTTCTTCTCTTACTTCTTTGGGTATGCTCGGATTGAGTTTATCTACTATATTTCTCAATCTTTCGATTAAAACAACATCGGAATAGCTCTGCCTCTGCGGATTTATACTATCAGGCGCAATATCGGGACCATGAAGGATTTTATAACCAAGTTCTGAGAGTATATCAAGTGCAGCTTCTTCAACTTCCGATTCTGTAATTGTGGTCATATGTCAAGCTTTCAACTTATTTAAGATATTTGTATATTTATATATTCGTATTGAACTCGCCCAAACCGATAACATCTTTTAAAGAAGTATTGTTTTTAATCAAATCTCGTCTTGGCATCAAGAATAATTTCAACATCTGTAAGGTCTATTTGCGCTAAGCCGTCTGCTTCGAATAAATGATAAATTTCTTTATATGGCTCATTGCGTGTGCAAAAAGTTATTAATTTATCCAGGCTTTGGAAGTTTGTTAAGCAGCGTGATTCTGCATTTCTCAGCAAATTTCTTAATCCGTTCATTAACTCTCTTTTATCTTTCTGGGGATTGACGGTGAAGTATTCTATTATTATGTCTTTCGAATAAAAATCATCTACGAAGTTTAGCAGTTTTTTAAATTCAAACGACTTGGATTTGTTAATCTCCGCTATGGTCTTTTGAAGCTCAATCTTAATAATTCGGCTATTCTTATTAAATATATCAAAGCTCTCCGATTTGACGGTATTGCTTGAAAATTTCTTGTTAGAGCTATTTATTACTTCCAGAGACTTTGAGTTCCAGTGATCGGTTTCGAAAATATATCCGATTAAAACATTATTATCGAGAAAAAGGGCAATCAATGCCCCACCGCAGACATCTCGTATGCTTTTTTCATTAACTGCTGAACGAGTTTCTCATCTTTACCCGATGCTATGTAATGCTCTAAGAGAACATTTCTTCTTATGTTTTCTATTTGTTTATAAGCATCAGGTATTGATTTCCCGTACTCGGTCTTCCAGTGTTTTAAGATGTCCGGGATGGGTATGTGCTGGTTATGCCGTATCCTGACCCCCTTGGAGTAGGTTTCCCAGAACAATTCCATTAAGCTATTGGTTAACTTTTCTTGCTTTTTATCTGGTACGCAATCAAGGATTAACCGTATGGTATCGTCCCATTCCAAATAAGTGCTGTAGAGTTCAGGGAATTCTTTTTCCGGGAACTCGGAGAGCAGCCTGTCGAGCACAGGTTCCAGGCTTTCTTTCCTTGATACAAAACCCGTTTCCTTGCGATTAACAATTTCAATAAACTCCTGGAAAATAGTATTAAATTTATATGGGACGTTAATCTCATAGGATTCTTTCTTAGCTTTTGTTCCGTAGTTTGATTTGAACCCGTATTTTTGCCAGAGCAGGTAAACTGTTGAGTCTATTTTATGCCTTATCACTTCTGCAATTTCATACTTTTTTCTTGGGTGAAGCGGCGGGATTACGTAAGTCCCACTCAGCATATACGTTTCACTGAATTTCATCGGAAGAACGGTATCGAGGAAGCGGGGTTCGATATAAAAACCATATTTATACCAGTAGCCGGGCAGTTCAATGTCCACTCCTTGTTTTTTTAAACGTGTGTCAAGTAAGTTCATTAATTTAAAAAAGTGAAATTTAAGCATCACGGGTTTTCGTTCAGGATTGAAGGTTTTTAATAAGGAATCAATAGCGTATTCAAGCAAAAAATTAGGTTTTGTGACCATTTTACCAGTGTTTAATATGATTTGTTCTATTTATATTCTTTTGCGGCGCAATTTAACCCATAGTCTCATTTATCGTCTTTCAATCGAATCTCGCCCGACATCAGCTTCGGGAGGAGGGCATCGCGGAGCGCAGCGAGGGTGCGGGATGATTTGAATGGTATTCGAACGATCCCCCTCTACCAGTTTTTAACTTTCAATTTATCAATTTCTTCGAAATGGGCTATATTTGCAGTAACCAGTGTCAATCGATGCAGTATTGCGGTTGAAGCAATGTAAGTGTCCATTATATCCACTTCCTTTCCCTGAGAGACAAGATATGTTCCTATCTCAGCAGCTTTAATTGCAATTTCTGGTGTAACTGGAAGCAAGTAAAATCTTGAGAACATCATTTCCGCTTTATCCATTGCCTCTTCATATTTGTTCGAACCTTTTTGATAACGTCGGAATATACCCCAGTAAAACTCATACTGTGTGACAACAGAAATTGCATGGGTTCCAGCCCTGTCCAGCTTTCTTACTTTATTTAAAACCTCAGATCCTCCACGGTCGATATCGATCACAACAGTGGTATCAAGAAGCTTCATATCCTATTAATATGATTTTTCAAGCCGATTGAGCGTATCCTTGCTTATCTTTTTTAGCTCTGCTCTGGTTTCTTTCCAGTCTTCATCTGCAAGTATTCGCAAACCTACGACATCCGCAATGCGTTTAGGTCTGATGGCGCGCCTGATGTAATGACTCAATCTTTTTATCGAAGAACCTGTTTGAACGCTTCTGGACATATTTAATAATATACCGTATTTGTAAATAAACATTCCCTGTGTGAAGTAATCATTCCACTTTAACCCGAATCTCGCCCGACATCAGCTTCGGGAGGAGGGCGTTGCGCAGCGCGGCGGAGGTGCGGGATTGTTTCTCGTTAGTTGCTATCTGTTTATCTAATGGTTCCACTAATGAACCAAACCAGCTATACAGGGTTTCAGGTAGTAAGATAACCTTAAAATCATGTACATCTGACTTAGTTACCGACCCAAAAACTGTTCCTTCTGCTTCAAATTTATTCCAGCCCGATTGAGTGGCGCGAAGCAAATAATAGAGGTATCCAGACTGTTTTCCCTTCAGGCGAAGCGCCGCAACCCCACGCCCGATCGCGCATCGTTCCTCTGCCACGTTCAAACTTCCGATAGGCGCGCGAACACTTAGCAGAACATCTCCATCTTCTGCAAATCTCGTGGGCGATGTACAGTAAACCCTCCTGCTGGGGAATCGAAATCCAAAATCGCTTATGCCCTGATAGAATGGTAATCCGTCTCCTGTTTCATTATAGGTTTCGCCTGGTGGTGATTGTCCCATTGAAATCTCACAAATATCTTTAAGCGTCCCAACCCTCCACCCCGCTGGCACCTCCCCAAGCTCCGAATCCACCATCTCCCCGCCGCTCGACCTGTAGGGCTTGCCCTCCTCATTCGGGAACTCAAGCTCAACGAACCAGTGCTTGAAAAGCGCCTGCCCGATGGCTTCGAGGGTGCAGTTCATCTGGCGGTTGAGGGCGATTTTGTCATCGAAGGCGCCGAGGATGGAGGCGATGGCGCGTTGCTCGTTTTCTGATGGTAGGCTAAATTTCAGTTCATCAAACGTCTTTTTTGTGATTGTATCAAAGACAGTTCCATAAGACAATGAATCAATCTGGCTGCGCATGGATTTTAATTTGTAAAACAGATACAATGGATTGATTCCCTTTTTGACAACCAAACCGTAGCAAGTTTGATTAAAAGACATCGGATAAGGTAATAAACAAATTTTTCCTACAGTGCCTCTTGAGGTTATAACTATTGTATCTTTGGGCAATATCTTTGCAGCACTATTTTCAACTCCTTTTTGGGTGATTCGTTTTTCTGTTTTTTCTATATATCTTGACTCACAATTAGCGACATCTTTTGCACTTGCCCACAAAATATCTCCATCCCAATATTCTTTTATTGAAGTTTTAGGAGTTCCTCCTATATAGATATCGGCAATTTCAGAAATAGAAACCATGGTTTCTGGCGAGCTCATCCCCCCACCACCTCCCAGTACCCGCCCCTGTCAGCGCCGATGCGCCGGAGCAGACCTTTTTTCTTGAGATTTTCAAGATGCTTTTGTACCGCAGACTCATTGATTTTTAACTTTGACGATAATTCTTTCCTTGACACAACAGGATTTTCTTTGATCAGTTGTAATATCATCGTTTGCCTTTCTGTTAGTTCTGACCACTCATCTGACCACCCTTTTCGACCACTTGAGGAGTAGTTTTGGGGGTAGTTTCTGGAATTTCGGGAATGTTTTTTCTTTTAAAAACAGCCACAAACATGTCTGCGATTTCCTTAAATGTTGTTTCAGGTTCTTTTGAAAGAATCAGTTCTATGCCTCGTCCCCATTTTTCAACAAAATGGACTTTGTTGAACATGTCCGCAATAAGTTCGTTCCTTCTTTTTGATACGTTTTCTCTTATGATTTCGTCTATCGTCAATCCGCCGTACAGCTTCCCCGGATTTCTGATTTCCATCCGGTCTTTAAAAATTGCGATATTAACAGAATCATATTCATAATAATCCCTGTGGCAGAAGGCGTTAATTATGGCTTCCCTGAAAGCTTCTTTATCTATCTCAGGAACATCCACCCGCCTCAAGCCTTCCAATCTCATCCCGATATGAATATTGTTCAGGACATAGTCCTCTGCCTTTTCAATCAGGTAAAACAAATCACCTTCAAAATCCTTCATGTCTATGGTAAACGATGTATCAGTTGTGCCAAAAACCG
>CAYSLW010000004.1:0-22371 GCA_964431955.1 uncultured Candidatus Methanoperedens sp.
TTTTGCTTAAAATTAGAAAATAAAGAATTTTATCGAATATGCCACAGGCTCAATTGAATAAGTCAGCCCGTAAGTAAAGTTTTCCATCATAAGGTTAATATGATTTGCAGTTGTAATGTAATTGAAGAACTTCATAGTAACAAAGGAGATGTATTACATGGAAGATAAGCCTAAGAAGAAAGAACCAATTTATGAAAAACTCGCCCCCGGGGAAGTTTTGATAATATCGAAGGACGAGAATGGTTGCCTTGAGGTAGTGGAAAATGAGAATGGAAAAGTTGTAATCAAGAAAATCTGCCCAACTTAAATTAATGAATTTGACTTTTAATCAACCATCTTTATCAGTGCATCACACTTTGATACAAACTCTTCCATGGATTTCTGTCTTGTCCTTCTTTTTTCAAGTTTTGAGAGCCTGACCCCTATAAGCCTTATCATTTTGCCATCAATGAATTCCAAAAGAAGTGCCTTCGCTGTCTCTTTTATTATACCGAGTTCGTCCGTATAGTGCAGAAGCGTATGTGCCCTGGTGCGGGTTATGAAGCCCCTATATCTCACCTTTATGGTCAGGGTCTTGAAAAGGAAACCTTCGTCGAGAAGCGCCTTCTGGACATCCTCTGCCAGTGCTTCCATGGTCTGGTTCAGAATGTCCTGGTTATCAGTATCCTCCTCAAACGTGGTCTCCCTGCTTATTGACTTGCAGCATTCTTCTTCCCTGACCTCGCTCTCATCTATCCCATTGGCAAGATTATGCAGATAGATGCTCCATTTTCCAAACCGAGAAAGCAGTTTCTGGACATCGTAATCAGCAAGCTGCCCGATTTTTTCGATTCCTATAAGCTTGAGCTCTGCCTCGGTCTTTACCCCTATTCCCGGGATTTTCCTGACGGGCAGAGGAGAGAGGAATTCCTTAACATGAGAAGGCTCTATAACGGTCAAGTCGTCAGGCTTTTTATAATCCGAGGCTATCTTCGCAACAATCTTGCTCGGTCCAACTCCGATGGAACAGGTGAGCTTTTCCTTTTCCATTATTTCATTTTTAATCTTAAGGGCAAGCTGCCTTGCAGCCTCAAAGCTTCCGGTGTTACTCACATCCATGTATGCCTCGTCTATACTCACCTGCTGGAATTTTTCTGCATAGCTTCTCAGAATGCGCATCACCTCGCTCGATACCTTTGCATAGAGAAGGTAATTCACAGGCAGGAATACAGCGGTCGGGCAAAGCTTGTATGCTCTGGATATGGGCATCCCTGATTTGATTCCATATTTTCTTGCCTCATAGGAGCATGTGCTCACAACTCCCCTGCCCTTTCCACCTTTTGGGTCTGCCCCCACTACAACGGGCTTGCCGGAAATCTCGGGTTTTTCCCGCATTTCTATGGATGCAAAGAAGCTGTCCATGTCAACATGGAGGATTATCCTGTTATTGTCTATCATTTCTCGAATAATAACGCCACCTAAGGAAATAACGAAAGCTTAATATAAAAGCGATTCTTAGGGGAGTGAAAGCCATCTCTGGCAGAAATAGGAGGATAATATGACAGAAGGTCTTACGATATTTGGTAAAACAGTATGGGATACAGTCTACATGGATTATAGAATAATGGTTGTTGTGGCGATCATCTCTATTATCCTGTTCTTAGTAGGAATGTACATACAGCTAAGCAAATGGGGGCGAGGAATCCCAGAAGGAGCCACAAAACCCATTGGTGCATGGGGTGCTCTTAGAATGATTATAAGCAAAATATTTGAAAATGGTGTTGGTCCTGCCCTCAGAATACTAATTCTGGATGTACTATTTCAGCAAAGGACATTCCAGCGCAGGAGGCTGGAATGGTTCATGCACATATGTATTTTCTGGGGCTGGATTGGATTATTGATATTGGCTGGCGTAGCTGCTGCAGCTGAGTTTTACGGACCGTTCATAATAGGCACGGGACACACTTTCTCTGTGGAGGTATGGAAATCTCTTGAACTTCCAAACGATATTTTTGGATGGATGCTGGTTTTAGGTATTACCATTGCTATATTTAGAAGACTATTCTTTAAGGGCACTGATATTCAGGCTCGAAATGCCGATGTTGACTGGATACTGATAATTGGCTTGCTTATTGTGGTTGTTACAGGCTTTTATGCTCAGTATTATATCCGTGAGGCTGCAGGTATCGAAAGAGAGCTCATCTCTGTATATAAAGCAACGTACCCAGGATTCTTTAACAACCTCATTGTAATGTTCCATGAAGTCTTCACCCTGCTTTTCTGCATAGCATACATTCCGTTCAGCAAGTATTTCCACATGATAGCCGCACCCCTGACCATCCTGGTGAACAAAGGAGGCGAGTGAAATGGCTAAAGATAAGCCTTCAATAAGCACGGTCAATTTCAGCGCAGTGCAGTTGATGGGGTTCGACGCATGTACGAGATGCGGCGAATGCGTCAAGTACTGCCCTTCTTATGATGCCAGAGACAAGAACCGGGACATTGAGCCCAGGGATAAAATCCTGAGGTGGAGGGACTTCATGAACCGGAGCTATGGTCTTCGCGCCAGGATTTTCGGACCAAAGAAGATACCCGATGAGGAAATCAAGAAGTTCACGGACGACCTCTACAACTGCATGACATGCGGTATGTGCGGAATAGTCTGCCCTGCAGGCATAAAAACCATTGAACTCTGGGAATCCACCCGCGCAAACCTTGTGAAGCACGGTACTGGTCCTTATGGCAAACAGAGCCTTTTCCCCAAGATCATAGGTGAAAAGCATAACCCCTATCTCAAGGAACAGAAAGACCGCCTGGCATGGATGACGCCAGATATCAAGATAGCTGAGAAATCAGACATTGCATATTTTGTCGGATGCACTGCAGGGTACAACCAGCAGGTGCTCGGCGTATGTACGGCAAGGATTTTAAATAAACTCAATGTTCCTTTCATGGCTCTTGGAGAAGAAGAGTGGTGCTGTACCTCTGCACTCATAAGAACGGGTCAGCAGCATATCAACGATGTTCCTAAACAGGCTGCACTGCATAATATAGAGGCTCTCAAGGCAAGGGGCGCAAAACGAGTGTTATTCGCCTGTGCAGGCTGTTTTAGAGCATCTAAGCTTGATTGGCCTGGGTTATACGGAAAAGAGCTTCCTTTTGAATCAGTCCATATGTCTCAATTCTTAGCCGAACAGATTAAGGCAGGAAAGATAAAATGGGAGAAGAGCTTAGATATGACGGTCACCTATCATGACCCATGCCATCTCGGAAGGCATGTGGGGGTGTTTGAAGAACCAAGATATGTCCTGAATAACCTGCCTGGCATTAAACTTGTGGAGATGGAAAGGAATCGCAGAGAGCAGCGGTGCTGCGGCGCTGGCGGAGGCGTGAAGGCTGGTATTCCAGACCTTGCTCTGGCTGTTGCTAAAGCGCGCATGAACGATGCAAAAGCCACTGGCGCAAAAGCATTGATCAGCACCTGTCCATTCTGCAGGCGCAACCTTATTGACGGAAGGGATGAACTCAAGCTGGATATGTACATGGACGACCTTGTGGTTCTCGTGGCACATCTTATGGGCTTGAGTACAGATATTAAGCCTCCAGCGCCAGGCGCGCCAAAGGAGACCATCAGCGATCTGTTCAGGACGCAGACCATACCGCCAAAGCCTCCTGAGCCGCCAAAAGAAGCTCCCAAGGCTGAAAAGAAGTAGGCGAAAGCCTACTTTCAACTATTTTTTATTTTGATGGATAACGAATCTGCGAGCAAGATAAGTCTGGAAATTGAAAAACTTGTAAAGAGTTACCGCGACCTCAAGAAATCCAAAAAAGATGATACTAAAGAAATGGCTGCAGTCAGTGAAGCCAATGTGCGCGCTGACTATGTTGACCGTTTGTTTGGGATACTTGGATGGGATATCGGAAATCCGGATGAATATGACAGGGAGCATTTTATTCGCGGCGCAGGGTTTGCGGATATTGCCCTGAAGGTCAACAATAAGCCTGTGATATTTGTCGAAGCAAGACGCTTTGGAGCGATACCCCACAGCAAGGACGTAAAAGGAGACTGGACGCTTGATGAGAGACAGGCAATACTGTATGCGGCAGGCAAGCACTGCAAATGGGCAGTCCTTACCAATTTTGAGAAGTTCAGGGTATTCAATGCCCTGACCGGCTTGACGGTTCTCAGTCTTGAATCGGTGGATGATTATAAAAACCGATTATGGGATATCATTCATCTCACGAAGGATTTTGTAGTATCGGATAAAATCGAGAGACTCGGCGCGCGTGAAGAGAAAGAGCCAATCGACAGGCAATTTCTCGAACTGCTGAACAGGTGGCGCCGTGAGCTTGCCAATGATATTTATTTGAATAATTTTTTGAACGAAGGGAAGCCTCCTGACCTGAGCAAGCTTTTTCCCGATTATAAAAAGCATGAACACGACCCCAGATACAGGAAGTTCTTTGAATCCAGAAGGGAGATGTTAAGAAAACGGCTTGATTTCTCGGCGCTGAAAGATGAAAAAGGCAGTTTCGACATTGAGAAGCAAAAAAGCGCAGTGCAACGGATTCTTGACAGGCTGATTATTATAAGATGGGCTGAAGACCACCTGCTTCTTGAGGACTCAAATATTTTAGAGGGGAGGCTGAAATTATACACCACTGCTGGGCGGTATAACCCTCTTTATGAAGCTCTTTTCGCAAACGGCGCACTTTTTGATAAGTTCAACGACATTCACAACGGCGAGATTTTCAGGAGAGGCTTGTACTATGACCGCATTACAGTAAGTGATGATGTTCTGAAACGAATTATCGAGGAGATGACCTCGTATTCGTTCCGGAAGTTTGATTTCGATATTCTTGGCAATACGTATGAAACGTATCTTGGCAATACGCTTTACCTGAAGGATGACAATACTTTCGACTTGAAGCCGAGCCAGGAAACACGCAAGGAGAGCGGGATTTACTATACGCCTCCATACGTTGTGGACTACATCGTGAAAAACACGCTGGGCGCGCTTCTCTCGGATAAAAAGCCGGAGGAAATTGCGCGCATAAAAGTGCTTGACCCTGCATGCGGTTCAGGCTCATTCCTCATCAAAGCATACGATTGTTTTGCGAATTATTACGAGGAGAAGAATCGGGAAATCAAGAAGCGCATAGATAAGAAAGCAAGAACTGGAAAGATTCCAGAACATGATGAGGAAACATACGCAGGCTACGAAGCCAGCATCCTCATGAACAACATCCACGGCGTTGACCTCGATGCCCAAGCGGCTGAAATCGCTGCTGTTAACCTGATGCTCAAGGCGCTGAAGCCGAATGAGATGCTGCCTCCTATTCTTGGGGAAACAATCAAGGTGGGGAATTCGCTAATAAGCGGGAGCGAGGAGGAGCTTAAGAAATATTTTGGAGATGAATGGCGCACCAAGAAGCCTTTCAACTGGGAGGAGGAGTTCGCTGCTGTGTTTGATAAGGCGCTGCCTGAGGGGGAGAAGGGGTTTGATGTGGTGATAGGGAATCCGCCCTGGGTTAGTTTTGGATTAAGAGGAGTAGGAAAGGTAGAAAAAGAGCTTGATGACTTCGTTAGAGAAAAATATCCTAATTCAGCAGAATACAAATTAAGCGTTTATGGAATTTTCATGAATCGTGCAATAGATTTGATGGCTGATAAGGCAATATTTGGATTTATTGTTCCAGATAGTTTCTTATTGGGCAGATATTTTTCTAAACTTCGAAGATACATTTTGGATAAGGCTCGAATAATAGAAATCCTGATGATTGTAGAAGACTTTTGGCCGCATGGAAATGTGGGAAGAAGTGTTATAATATTATTGCAGAAAGAAAGAAATGAAAACGGACGAAAAAATAACGATGTTGTTGTTAAATTATGCGGCACATTAGATGATTTACATAAAAAGAATTTCAAGACGTACTCTTACAAACAGAATTATTTCGAAACAATTCCATATAATAGGTTTCGGATGTTCTTTGATAAGCTTAGTAAAGACTTTGTAGATAAACGAGAAGAAGATACAATACACTTAAAAGAAATTGTTAGCATCCATACCGGCGTTCGTTCCAAAATTGGACAGAAAAATATAATTGACAAAGAAAAGAAGGGGGAAACCTGGAAAAAAGGTTTAATCTCTGGAAGTGAAATCGGTAAATATCATTTGAAATGGGATGGATATTTTATAAATATCGAACCTTCGATATTATGGGGTGGAGGTTGGGATCCAGATGTTGTTCTAAATGATAAATTGATTATGCGCCAAACTGGCGACAGCATATATGCAACATTTGATAGTGAGAAATATTACCATTTGAATAATTGCCATTCAATTTCTCTGAAGAATTCATCGTATAATCTCAAATACATACTTGCTATTTTGAATTCGAAGATGATGAATCACTATTATCATTTGATTAGTCTTGAACTTGGCAGGGCAATGGCACAAACTGACATCGAGACTATTGAACTTCTCCCAATTAAATCTGCAACATTGGATATTCAACAAGAATTAGTGGTACTTGTCGATCGTATGCTTGACCTTAATAATCAGTTGAATGAAATCCGCGCCGACTTCCAGCACTACCTCAACCTGCGTCCGCACAGCATGGCGGCGCTTCGTAACTTTATGGACGCGCTTCCGGCTAAGGATAAGGAAGTGCTCAAAGACCATAAAGGGAAGCATATAAGCACGATTGAAGTCGAAAAATTCGATTCCTTTGACGTTCAGGAAGAAGGCGAATGGTTAGTTTTCGTGGTTGGCTACTCGTACAAAAGCGGTAAAGGCAAATCCCTAAGCTCATCCAGCGTGCGCGCCCTGCGCCTTCGCATACCTGATATCAGCATGCGCAAATTCATACTATACAGCCTCAAAGACACGGCGCCGGGAAAACTCGGAAGCGGAAACATACTTGAGCAGTTGCAGAAACTCAAAATACCGAGGCTTGTAATAAACGGAGAGGAGAACAGGCGCGCTGTCGAAGAACTGATGGCGCCGTTCCTTGCTGAAGTTGCGAAGAAGGAGGCACTGGAGAAGGAGATAAGAGAGACGGATGATGCTATTGATAAAAAAGTGTATGCGCTGTATGGGTTAACGGATGAAGAAATAAAAATAATCGAGGAGCAATGCAAGAAATGAGGCGTATCTGCGTTTATCTGCGTAAAACTTTAAGAAAGGTTTATCAAAAAACTTTAAGAAAGGTTTATCAAAAAACTTTAAGAAAGTTTTATCAAACGAGGGGTATGCAACGCATACCCCAACACTGCGCAAGCCGAAGTTTCGGCTTATCTGCGGTTTTAATCGTTGACGTGGGGGAACCTTGAATCTCACAGAACTCCTATATAGTCACAAAGAAATCTTCAGGCAGAAGTTCATCGAAGCGCTGGCGAAGAAGAACTCAATTCCCCCTAAGCAAGCCGCAGTTGAATTCAAAGATTTTATCGAACAATACGTTGATGAAAAATACAAAAATATAAAGTCGCTTGTTGGCATGATAAATGAGATTGAAAACCCGGTTATCCTCAATATCAGGCGCGACAGGATGCGGGAGGATAAATGCAAGATATGCGAAAGCAACGAACCCAATTATATTAACAAAGCGCTTAAGGCACAATCCTAAAATCGACGCCAGTGATAGACTTAACACTACTCACCGCCGAGTGTGGACCATTGAGATATCAGATGCAAAGTGCCGCTGGCGCTGTGGAGATGATGATTCTTTTGCTTTTTTTGAGGCATTGCAATACTATTTATATATCATTAACCCTGCATCTACTTCCTCCCGAGGGAGATATGAAAAAAGAAATAATCCTCATTGAATCCAGGGACGCTGCTTTTAGAGACCTCGTTTTAGAAACACCGGTGGGCAAGAAGCTCCCCACATGCATGCAGTGCGGTATATGTGCGGGCTCATGTCCTGTCAGCCATGAAATGGATTATAACCCGCGCCAGCTTGTGCGCATGGTTCAGCTTGGACTCAAAAAGGAAGTGCTCAACAGCAACACCATCTGGATATGCACCACATGCTTTTCATGCTCGGTGCGCTGCCCGAGGGGAATACGCCCCACTGAACTCATGGAGTCGTTAAAGCCTATCGCAATAGCAGAAGGGATAAAGAATAAAAACGCGAAATTCGCCGATGTTTTTTCTGAGGTTGTGAAGAAAAACGGCAGGGCTTCGGAATTCCTTTTAATCTCCAAATACAGCCTGAGAGAGCCTGAAATGATAAAACAGGCTCCATTTGGTCTTTCTCTTTTCTCAAAAGGAAAATTGCCCCTGACCATTGATAAAATGGAAAATACGCGTGAACTTGATACTATTTTTAGGCTTGGGGAAAAAGCGGAAAAGAAATGAAATATTCATATTATCCCGGATGCGCACAGCACGGAACATCTGTGGATTATCGAAAGTCGGTGGAAGTAGTGTTTCGCTCACTTGGCATCGAGCTTGATGAGGTCAGGAACTGGAACTGCTGCGGTGCCCTCCATGTGCCTGACATGACCGTAAGAGTTGCGCTGTCGGCAAGAACTCTCGCGTCATCACAGGGGCTTGATATGGCAACTCCCTGCAACCTCTGCTATTCAAACCTCATGCGCGCCAACACCGCACTTGAAGAAGGCTCCCTCAAAACGAGGGTCAATGAAGCTCTCACTGCCAAATATGACGGCAATACAAAACCAAAACACCTTCTTGAAGTAGTAGTCAAAGATTACGGGCTTACAAAATTTGCTGAAATGGTCAAAAAGCCATTAAAGATAAAAGCTGTGCCTTATTACGGCTGTTTACTCACGCGGCCTGAGAACAAATTTGATAGTCCCGAGAACCCAAAGTCGCTGGATAACCTTATCGCAAGCTTCGGGGCAGAACCCGTAAAATATTATTATAAAACAAAATGCTGCGGCGGCCCGATCCTGATAACGAACGAAGACCTTGCGCTTGAACTTGCAAGAGATTTGCTTATAATGGCAAAAGAATCGGGCGCGGACTGTATGGTGGTAACATGCCCCATGTGCCATCTCCAGATGGATGCAAAGCAGAAAGCAGTGGAAAAAAAATATAACATCAAGCTTGATATGCCGATAATTTATTTTACACAGCTCATGGGTCTTGCGATGGGCTTCTCAGCAGATGAACTGGGAATGGGGAAGCATCTTGTTCCTTGCGATAAATTGATAGTAAAGATAGGGAGGTAAAAATGCCTGAGAACGAACCCTCCACAAATGGTTCAAAACCCGGGCAGCCTCCCAAAAAAATAGGCGTGTACCTTTGCAGGTGCGGCGGGAATATAGGCGGCGTCGTCGATCTGCAATCCGTCGCCGACAGCCTGAAAGAAAATAAAGACGTTTTGGTGAACATCCAGGATTACCTGTGCAGCGGCGCGGGGCAGGAGAAAATCAAAAGCGATATCGAGAAAGGAAAAGTGGATAGGGTGGTAATAGGCGCATGCTCGCCAAAACTGCATCTTGAAACTTTCAGGGGCATGGCAAAAAAAGCAGGGCAAAAGTCGAACCTGCTTGAAATAACGAACATCAGGGAACAGGCAAGCTGGGTGCACGACAACCAGAGTATAAATCCAAAGGTCAAAGGGTTAATAAAAGGCGCTGTCGCCAGAATGGGTTCCATAGAACCGCTTGTGCCGCTTGAGAAAAAACTTGTTGACAGGACTCTCGTGGTAGGAGGCGGGATTGCGGGGATTACCACTGCTCTTGAACTGGCGGACGCACATGAAGTTATTCTTATAGAAAAACAGCCATTCCTTGGCGGGCATATGATTGGTCTATCAAAGACCTTCCCAACGTTTGATTGTTCCCAGTGCATTCTTACCCCTAAAATGGTGGCGGTGCATAATCATCCCAATATCGCGATGTTTACCCAGACAGAAGTTGCGGACGTGCGCGGAAGCCCCGGGGATTACTCCATAACACTGAGGCACAGCCCGCGATATGTTGATATCGAAAAATGCATATCATGCGGGGCGTGCGCCAGGAAATGCCCAACATTTGCCATATTCCTGCCATTTGCACAGGCAGTCCCGCAGGCATACATGATTGATATGTCAAAATGCAAAAACTGCGGCGCCTGCGTGGAAGTATGTCCCCGCGATGCCATAAATCTCGATGCGAAAGAAAAGACAAGTTTGGTTTCAGCAGGGGCGGTAGCTATTGCAACAGGTTTTGAGCCCATAGACCCATCGTTCATCGAAGAGTACAATTACCCTGCCCCAAATCTTCTCACAGCAGTGGAATTTGAGGAGATGCTATCGGCAAAAAGCAAAACAGGAATGAGATTACAGAAAGCAGACGGCTCGTTCCCCAACCGCGTGGCATTTGTGCTGTGCACCGGAAGCCGGGATTTTACGGGCAAAGGCAGGAAACACTGCTCCAAGGTATGCTGTATTTATTCGCAGAAACAGGCGCAGCTTGTAAAAAAGATGAAAGGGGATGCCGAAGCATGGATATTCTATATCGATATGAGGTCGGCGGGAAGGAGGTTTGAAGAGTTCTATTACCACACCGCAGAGAAAGGCGTCAATTACGTGCGCGGAAAGGTGGCTGAAATAATACCCGGGGCAGACGGCACTCTCATGGTGCAGTACGAGGATACCAACCTTGGAAGGAAAGGGCGCGAGAGCTTTGATATGGTTGTTCTCTGCCCGGCTCTTGTTCCGTCCGCCGGGACAAAAGAGCTTGCCGATAAACTCGGTGTGCCGCTTGGGGATGACGGTTTTATCGAGGAAAAACATGTCAAGCTTGACCCTGTAGATACATTGAACCAATCGGTGTTCGCTGCGGGCTGTGTGCTTGGTCCGAAGGATATTCACGATTCAGTGACCGAGGGCATAAGCGCGGCACATAAAGTTTCCCGGTTCCTCGGGAAAGGCATGATACTGATACCTCCTGAAAAACCCATGATACTTGAGTGCAACGGATGCGGTGAATGCGTGAAAGCCTGCACTTTTTGCGCTCTTAGCCTTGAAAACGGAAAAGCTGTGCTGTCACCGATGTATTGCACCGGCTGCGGTATCTGTGTGCCTGCATGCCCGATAAAAGGAATCGAGATAAGGAATTATACAAGAAACCAGTTTAAAGCGCAGTTAAAAGCGATATTGAGCGAAGAGCCCGGAGTGATTGTGTTCATAGACCCGTATGCATATGCCGCTGCCGATATTGCGGGTGTTAACCGCAGGCAGTACTCTTCCCTTGTCAGGTTTGTAAATGTCCCGTCCATCCATATCCTTGATGCGGACGTTGTCAATGCGGCTTTTGAATATGGGGCTACAGGTGTTTTGCTTATAGAAGGGACGACGAATAAGCTCGTATCGCACTCGGATGAGTTATACAAAAAGCTCAAAAAAGAGACGCGAAAGCATAAAAAACCCTTGCGGTATTCCCATATAGAGACCGCTCAATATGAGAAATTAACCGACCTACTTAATGTTTTTGCTGCCCAGGCAGGCGCGAAGGCGCAAAAGAAGAATAAGAAAGAAAAAGTTTCGAACCCGAAAAGAGACTGATAGTAAAATATGCTCCGATCGGGATTTGAACCCGAGTCTCTGGCTGTCTTTATTTTAGCGGTTGAGCTTAAAACTTGAAAGGCCAGAATGATTGGCCTGCTACACTATCGGAGCGCAGCAGGCTTAATATAACACAACCATATTTAATGGTTTGGTAGTCTGTAAATTATCATTCGATATGTTTATATAGAGCTAAGAAGGGTTTTTAGGATGGTGTCGAAATGCAAGATAAATGTCCAAAATGCGGTGAGCCTCTGGTAACCAAGACTATTAAAAAAGAATTAGCCATGGGCAGTATTGATTATCCAATTTCGCAAACGTGCCCGAAATGCAACTGGAGCAAGGATTTGACAGGTGCGGGAGATATTGTTCCAAAGCATGTCACAGCAGCCTCTGGCGAGATAAAAAAAAAGGAGGTAAAAACTCCGCCCGCTCCACCAAAAACTGCACCGCCAAAAATGCAGCCAAAGCCTGAGCCATCATCTAATATTAACAAAATCATAACCATAGCTCTGGCAATACTTGTGCTGGGAGGAATTGTATGGGCATTTTTCCTTTATCCGACTGCGCCAGAACAGAGCGGCACCCCGAAGCCTACCGCAACCGCAACAGTTACACAAACACCTGTTAAGCTAACAAGTACTCCTGTTCCTGAAGTTACACCAACAGGTAAACAGATACCAGTAAAATTAGATAGTCGGAGAGGTTTTATTACGGATATATATAAAATCAATCTCGGTGATGAAATCATCTGGGTCAATGATGGAAAAGAACTCGTCACTCTTGTCAGTACCAATATACTTGATTTTGGAACGAAACCTTTAGATTACGACAAACGCACATCATATGTATTCAAAAAACCCGGAACGTATAGTTTCTATCTAAAAGAAAATAAAAATTTAAACTGGACCATTGAAATAAAACCTTAAACCTGAGTCCAGTCAAGCTGAAAACCATCAAGTGTCATGAGGATAATCTTCTGCTTTATACCGGGAAGTTCATAGGGCAGTTCCTCAAAACCAATAAATAATTCATCGCCCGGGTTAATCTCGGGCGGCGGATTGATAACTTTTCCAAAAAAGTATTTCTTATTTGCTTTTGGATCTGAAACAACTACGTTTCTCCATGCTTTAGCCTGGGCGACTCGCACAACGGTGCATTTCCTTTTGAATTTTTTTAATGTCTTTTTGATTCCACCGATTTCTGTTTCGGTTGTCTGGACAACATCAATATCATTATCTGTCATTTTATCTCATCCTAAGATACCTTGATATACCCGTTTTATGTAATAAAGTATACGCATTTAAAAAAATACTATTAACGGTGAATATTATGGGATTACCAGCAACAAAACGCTATTTGATTGAATTACTTCACAAACATAAACTCACATTTGAACAGGTTGGCAAATATTCTGGCATAGACCCTGAAAGGGTAAAAGCTATCAAGAAGGGTGAAGAACCTACTAAAGAAGAAAGACTAAAATTAAGAAATGTGGCATATTCTTTATCCGAGCTTCGCCAGAAAGATACAGGCGAAACAATGGATTAATGTTTTCAAATAAGAATGAATAATGTTGAATACATTAATCACCCACTTATAAAACCTAATACAGTCGAACAGAGGTTATACCAGCTTGCACTTGCCGGGGAATCCATTCGGAAATCGACCCTTGTGGTTCTTCCAACAGGTCTTGGAAAAACCATTGTTGCGCTGCTTGTGATGGTCTCGCGCCTCCCGAAAGGAAAAGTCCTCCTCCTCTCACCTACAAAACCGCTTGTTGAACAGCATGCCGCTTTTTTCAAGGAGACCCTTAACATACCCCCTGAAACTGTGGTGCTGTTCACAGGCAACACGCCTCCCGGGAAAAGAACAAAGATGTGGGAGAACGCACAGCTTGTGGTTTCCACGCCGCAGGTCATAGAGAACGACCTCCTTGGGAAAAAAATAAACCTTGAAAACGTCTCGTGTATCATTTTCGACGAGGCGCACAGGGCGACGGGGGATTACTCTTACGTGTATATCGCAGAAAAGTATGCCCGGCAAAACCAAGAACCCCTCGTGCTGGGAATAACCGCAAGCCCTGGCAGCAATCCTGAGAAGATACAGGAGGTATGCGCAAAACTCCATATCAGTTCAGTAAAGATGAGGACGGATTCAGACCCTGATGTCAGACCTTATATTTTCGATAAGGACATCGAGTGGAGATACGTTCCTATTCCGGTTGAGATAAAAGGATTAAAACTGTTGATGGAGAAAGTCCTTTCCGACAGGTTAAATAAATTATGCCAGCTTGGTCTCATATCGCCCTACCAGAAGAGATTATCAAAGAGGGAAATGCTTGACCTGCAGGCGCAGCTCCAGTCGCAGCTTCGTTCATTCCCTGATCAGAAAATATATCAGGGCGTATCGCTCCTCGCGGAAGTATTCAAAGTCAGCCATGCCATAGAAATATCGGAAACTCAGGGCGCATCTGCATTGTCTAAATACTTTGAACGGCTTGATAACGAGGCACGATCTAAAAGCGGGAGCAAGGCTGCGAAGCGCCTTATGGAGGACCTGAGCATGCGCCAGGCTGTGCACCACCTTGCAGGATGCGACGGCAATAATCCCAAACTGAACGCAGTAAAAGAACTCGTGGGAAAGCAGATTCTTGATAATCCGCAATCACGGGTTATCGTTTTCACCAACTACAGGGATACGGCTGAACTTGTTGCTAACGCACTTAAAGAAGTCCCGGGCATAAAACCAGTGAGGTTTGTAGGACAGGCGAGTAAGTACAAGGACACAGGTCTCACCCAGAAACAGCAGGTGGAGATTATCCAAAAATTCAAGGACGGAGAGTACAATACCCTTGTGGCTACCTCGGTGGCTGAGGAAGGCCTTGATATTCCTGCAACCGATCTCGTGGTGTTCTTTGAACCCGTACCTTCAGAGATCCGAAGCATCCAGAGAAAAGGCAGGACGGGCAGAAGACATGCAGGACGCGTGGTAATCCTTATGGCAAAAGGCTCAAAGGACGAAGCCTATCACTGGACAAGCAGCCGCAAGGAAAAGACCATGTTAAGGATTATGAAAAATTTCGATGTGGATATACCAACTGTCCCAATGGCGGCACAGCCACAAACAGACGAACAGAAAAAATTATTCGATTTTAAAGGACAGGAAAAACAGGAACCAAATTCTGGAAACCGCGTTGTTCGGGTGTATGTTGACCAGAGAGAAATCCGCTCCCATGTTGCGCACGCCCTTGAAAAACTGGGGATGGATGTCTCACTGACGACGCTTGAAGTTGGGGATTACGTGGTAAGCGACAGAGTTGGTATAGAAAGAAAGACAGCGGAAGATTTCTTAAGTACGTTCCTCGACGGCAGGGATTTGTTCAGCCAGATTTCAGACCTTGTGCGTGCTTACGAACGCCCTCTCCTGATTATCGAAGGCGAGGGGCTTTATACTACGAGGCAGATACATCCAAATTCGATAAGGGGGGTACTTGCGGCTATCACCATCGATTTCGGTGTGCCTGTAATCTTCAGCAAGGATGAAGAGGATACCGCCGCACTTATCAGCATAATCGCGAAAAGGGAGCAGATTGAATCGAAGCGGGATATAAACCTGCACGGGAAAAAATCAGCAGCCACACTCAAAGAACAGCAGGAGTATTTAGTGTCAGCAATATCTGAGATCGGACCAGCCGCGGCGAGGAATTTGCTGCGGCATTTTGGGAGCGTGGAACGAGTGATGACTGCGTCGCGTGAGGAACTCATGCAGGTTGAACTTGTGGGACCCAAGACTGCTGACAGGATTAAGGAAGTGGTGAGCGGGGAGTATAAAGGGTGAACATTCTGCTTAATGCAAAAATGGTGATTTTTCCTTATTACCCTTAGTACACTTTTTATATATTCGCTTAAATTTCTCATCCCAAACGAGTTCAATCATTCAGGTCTTTCCACAAATCGTTGAATTTGCCGCTCTTTACTTTTCCCTTTTTATATGCCCCGACAACTTCTTTCGCCCTTTTTGATATTTCTGCCCTTCTAAACTCAACTAATCTTTTGGAAAGAATATTTAGCAGGTACGCGCCATACTGAACTAGCGTTGCTTGTCATAAATTATTATGTTTGCATTTGCACAGGTTGAAAGTTGAGCAATCTTTTTATCTTATCATGCCATTATTGGCACACCCAAGCGGGATAGTAGGGTAGCCTGGTCCATCCTTGAGCGTTTGGGACGCTTAGACCGCGGTTCAAATCCGCGCTATCCCATATTATTATGCAAATGACCTTAAGTTTATGACAGAATTGATGGGTCTAAACAGGTCTGAAATGCTGCGGGAGCTAATTGATGAAGGCAGGAAAATGAAATCCATTGAGCTTTATAAGCAGGGCAAAGTCAGCCTTGGTCTTGGAGCAAAGATTGCGAACCTTTCAATATCGGAATATATAGACTCTTTTTAAGAAGTCTTTTTATCTCAATACGTAATGTCTGGAAGGTTAACTTTAAAATTGATATGGCACAGAAAAAAAATACAGTTACCATAGGGCTTATTCAGACAAGTGTTTCAGAGGATATTGCCGCCAATATGGAAAAGGCTGCAGATATGATAAAAAAAGCTGCAAAAAAAGGCGCACAGATCATCTGTCTTCAGGAGCTATATCGGACAACGTACTTTCCGCAAGCTGAAAAAAAAGATGTTGCCAGACTCGCTGAAACCATCCCTGGAGATTCCACTGATTTATTCTCTGGCATGGCGAAAGAACTGGGTATAGTGATTATTGTACCCATATTTGAAAAAGCAGGTAGGGATTATTATAATTCAGCAGTCGTAGTCGATGCTGATGGAAAACTGCTGGACACTTACCGTAAAATCCATGTGCCCCATGACCCATTATTTTATGAAAAAAATTATTTTAAGGACGGGGACGCTGGTTATCGCGTCTATAAGACCAGTTATGCATCTTTTTCAGTGCTCATCTGCTATGACCAGTGGTTTCCAGAAGCGGCAAGGATTGCCACATTAAAAGGTGCTGATATTTTATTCTATCCCACTGCAATTGGCTTGATTAAAGGTACTTTGCCTCCGGATAGCTGGGACGACGCATGGGAAACCATCCAGCGCTCCCATGCGATAGCTAACGGTGTTCATGTGGCTGCTGTAAACCGTGTGGGTGAAGAAGGAGAATTAAAATTCTGGGGAGGCTCGTTTGTGTGCGATTCTTTTGGGAAAGTACTGAAAAGAGCCAGTAAGAAAAATGAAGAAATATTGATTGGAAAATTGGATTTGAGCAAAAACAAAGAAATCCAGGAAAGCTGGGGTTTTCTCAGGAACAGGCGTCCCGATACCTATGGGTTGATTTCCAATACTGGAAAATGAGGTAGTGTAATGCAAAGCGACAGAACGCCCCGTGAATCAGGGTACATAATGCCTGCTGAATGGGAAAAGCATGATGCAATCTGGCTTGCGTGGCCTCATGACCCCACGACTTTTCCTGAAAGAGTGGAAAAGGTAGAAAAAGTATATATGCAAATCATTGGCGTGATTCATGAAAGCGAGGACGTAAATCTTTTTGTAAAGGATGATGCTATGAAAGAGAAAGTGGTGAAGCTGCTGGACAAAAAAGATATTAATATGGAAAAAATACATTTCACAGTCTTCGATTACGCTGACGTCTGGTTCAGGGATTATGGTCCAATCTTCGTGCTTGATAAGACTCACAGAAAACTGGCTATGCTGCACTGGATTTTCAATGCATGGGGAGAGAAATATGAAGAGCGACTGTCGGATACGCGAGTCCCATCTATAATAAATCGGAAAATGCAATTACAATGTTTTAAGCCCGGGATTGTGCTTGAAGGCGGCTCCATTGATGTGAACGGGAATGGAACGCTCTTGACCACCGAACAGTGTTTATTGAACAGGAATAGAAATCCCCACCTCAGCAAGGAGGAAATTGAACAATACTTAAAAGATTATTTCGGAGTAAGTAATATCATCTGGCTCAAGTATGGGATTGCCGGGGATGATACCGATGGACATGTGGATGATATTGCCCGTTTTGTGGCTCCTGGAATGGTCTTATGCGCTTACGAGGACGATAAAAATGATGAGAATTATCCCATTTTAAAGGAGAACTATGAGATATTGCTTGAATCACGTGACCAGGATGGGAATAGCTTGAATATAATTAAATTACCCATGCCCGGCTTCGTGGGAGCTGAGAAAGGAAGACTTCCTGTGAGTTATGCTAATTTTTATATCGGGAACAAGGTTGTCCTGGTTCCGATTTTTGGACATGAAAATGATAAACCTGCGTTAAAGATTATTCAACAGGTATTCCCGGACAGGAGAGTCGTTGGCATTAATTGCACCGATTTGGTATATGGTTTAGGAGCAATCCATTGTATTACACAGCAGCAACCTGCTTTAAATGATTAAGAAAACAGATTTGCTAAAATAATTATACAGCTGCTTGATTATGAACAGAATATAAATTCAATAAGACATTTTTCTTTAATGGAGTTCAGAAAATTCATGCTTCCATTGCGGGCATTGTCTTGTTATTGGAACCAGTAAGTGCTATTATATTGGCTGCGATTTTTTTTACACAACCAATTGGTTTAAATATAATTTCTGGCGGTACGTTAATTTTATTCTCTAACTATTTAGTAATTCATAAATGACAGTAAAAAATCTGGAAAGAGAAAAATAAGCAAATGGCCGCCTGGATTCAAACTTCTTCGTACACTGCGTGATCACATGGGCTGGATCAGCCAGATTGTGTGGTCACCTGATGGGCGGATGCTGGCATCAGGATCCGATGACAATACGATTCGCATCTGTGATGCAGAAACTGGAAAACCTCTCAGAACACTTGAAGGACACGATGATACAGTCTTTAGTGTAGCGTGGTCGCCAGATGGCAGGACACTAGCTTCTGGTTCCGATGATGAGACTATTATACTCTGGGATACTAAAACCTTAATTATGTCAATGGCACTGCGCCCATTAGATATAAAGGTTGCGATTGGTTTTGGCTTTTATGTTTTTATGTGTGTACGTGCGAATCGTCTTTCCTTTTGTCACTAAAGTGAGCCTCAAACAATAAATAGAGCATCGGAATAAATCAATCTTCTATCTGAAGTAAATAACACTCTCCATGAGGGTTAATATTCATCTCGAACTCACAGAGCAGATTCTTAAAACCAATAAGCAATGGCACCTTGTTCGTAGTCGCAAAATAACTGAAAATTTCAAGCTCTTTGGACTGGTTTTTATTTTCATCTGTCAACATGCATTTTATTTTGCCAATCAGCACTGGTAAAGTGCACTCTTGCCTTGGATTTATTCCTCCTATTTCAAAATCAGTGAACACCTCAGTTTCTGCTCTGACCATACGTCCAAAGGGATAAGAGAAACTGGAGCACCTGTATCAACAATAGCTTGTAAGGAATCCGACCATCCATTATGAGTTTTAAACCTGGTATAACAGAACAGACGAGTAAAATCTCCAATGCATGGCAACCTTGCTTCCAGCGCAGGATTAGGAAAGCTCTCAAGCCACAACCCAATTTTAGTAGACATGGGAGCCAGACTCTACAAAAATAACTGGGATATGCTTTTTAGAAGTTCTCTCCTGAGCTTCCCTTTTAACCGATTTGATGCTATCTCCAACAGCTACAACTACTTTATTGACTATGGCAACCCATTTTTCAGGATACTCTCTAACAAGTTCAGCATAATGCTCTCTCGCCCACTTCATATCATCCCAGAAAGCGTTTGGTTCAATCTCAGCCAAAGTATCACCATAATTAGATTACCTTACATCAACTTTAAACTTTCTACGATGCCGTATAAATTTCGTGCCCGTTCTCGTCTATGTATGCCAAAATAACAATAAGCGATAGAACCCCTCATGCACCCACCCGTTGATGCTCCGTTTTTCAAAACGGAGTCCGTGACTGCGTGCCCCGAAGCACAAGAAAGAAAGAATGAGCAAACAGGACAATAAAAAAAAATGAATGTAACGGCACTATGTCCACCGGGGTTAAAATCCCACTGCGCAGGTCTGCTCCTGCGTAAAGAGAACGGGAAGTGCAATGCTGCGAAGCATCTGGTTGGTCATTTTTTCAACTTATCAATCCTTTCCATAATATTCTCCCAGTGCTTCCCCTGCCAGTAAACCTGCCCGCATGTATCGCAGAGCCAGAACCCGGTAACGCTCCCCAGCGTTGCTGGATACACATACTCCTTAGCTCTGATAAGCTCCATCTCCTCGGGTTTTGCTTTTCTGATAATTGAGTTGCAGAGGGTGCACCTATCCATTTCAGGCTCAATTTTAATGTTGAATTCCTTTCGCATTTCCCTGAGCTGCTCCATGATTTCAGAAGATAGGATTGGATATGCCTTAATCCCCTTTTTAATCGCTTTCCTCACAAGCGCCCTGTCCCTTGAAACAAGAACCTTGCCTTCCTTTTCCGCAAGTTCCAGAAGTAGCTCATCCTCGTTTTCCTGCTTCATGATCACAACAGTATCGTATCCGAAAAGACGAAGCCAGCGCGCAAGCCTTCCCAGCATCCTGTCAGCGATGAATTTCATGATATGTGTTTTCTCTTGGCTACTTAAACTATTCCCCGTATTTAAATACGGGGTCTTTAGACTTGCTCCGCACAAGCGATGTCAGCACGGCAATGCCGCATACAATCGCAGAGACCATGTATGTATCGTGGAATGCGGGCAGGAAAGAACCATCGGTACCGCCATAAAAAACATACCTGTTGGAAAACACCGCCCCTGAAACCGCAACGCCTATCACCATTCCCATGTTCCTCATCGTTCCAAGCGTGCCTGCTGCAATTCCCAATTGCTCCTTCGGGAGCGAACCCATTATTATGCTGTTATTGGGCGCCTGGAAAAGCCCCATTCCCAGACCGAGGAGCGCAAGGCGCAAAACGACATCTATGAAAACTGATTTTGAAGATAAAAAACCAAGCGACAGGATGGATAAGCTTGCGATTCCCAAGCCTATTGAACTGAGTATATACGAATTTGTCCTGTCGGATAACCAGCCGCTTATGGGGGCGACTACAGACATCACAAGAGGGACCGCCATAAAAATTATGCCAACATCCTGGGGTGAATACCCGAGTTCCTTTTCAAGGAAAAAAGGCATCAAAAGTATGACGCTGAACATGGCGATAAAACTTATAAGGGCGCTGATATTGGCTGCTGCAAACGGTCTGTTCCTGAAATGCCGAAGGTCCATCATGGGCTGTCCGGCTTTATTCTCGGCGATGACAAAAAGGATAAAAAACAATATCGATGAAACAAAGAGGAAAGTAATATAATTTGAGCGCCAGCCCAGTTCCTGCCCCCTGCTCAATGCCAGCAGTAATGATACGAGGCTTATAAAAAGCGTGAGCGCACCAGGTACATCAAAGGTTTGTCCTGTGGTGGTCTCATCTTTCCGAAGCACCATAAGTGCCATAGCAGTCCCGAAAATTCCAACCGGTATATTGATATAAAAAATAGACTGCCATCCTACATTCTCAATTAAAAAACCGCCTGTGATAGGTCCTGCCATGGAACCTATTGCTACAACAGTCCCGATCAATCCCATCGCCTTGCCCCTCTCACTTTTTGGAAATGCATGTGTGATAATCGCAACGCCTGTCGCCACCAACATAGCAGCACCTATGCCCTGTACTACCCTGTAGAGTATCAACTGATTTTCGCTTGCAGAGAGGGCGCATAAGCCCGACCCTATCGTAAAAATCGCAAGCCCTCCTGCAAATATCATTTTCCTGCCAACCATATCCGAGAGCCTGCCAAGACTCAAAAGCAGGCTTGTGATGGTCAAAAGATACGCCATCACCACCCATCCGATGGTGGTTATATCTGTCTTAAAATATTCCGTGAGCGTGGGAAGAGCCACAATCACGATGCTTCCGTCAAGCGTAGCCATGAACACGCCTATCCAGACCGTGAACATCGCCTTCCACTTATATTCCATTCACAGACCCTTCACATGCTTGATGACATGCCCCATCTCAGGCAGTACAAGCTCAAGCGCCAGCTTAACCGCATTTGGCGACCCGGGAAGGCAGAATATCACTTTTTGGCGCGCCACGCCTGCAATTGCCCTGGTAAGTATCGTTGCATTTCCCACCTGTTCAATGCTTTTATGCCTGAAGAGTTCCCCGAAACCCGGCATGTCTTTTTCAATAAAAGGCGTCACCGCTTCAATTGTGATGTCTGTGGGTGAAAGCCCTGTTCCCCCGTTTGATATTATCACATCAGCCTCTGAATACAGGCATCTTTTGAACGCCTCCCGTATCATCTCCATGTCGTCCGGGATTAATTCGTAATGCACTACCCTGCTTCCCTTTACCTGGAGCATTCCCCAGATGAGTTTTCCCGATGCGTCCTCTGCGCGCTCAGGGCGGTCTGCTTTTCCATATTTTTCATATCGCGAGGTGCTTATGGTCAATATGGCGCACTTGTAGGAGCTTTGCACGTTTTCCTTGTGAAGCAGCGATGTGTCCATACTGGGGTATTATATGATAAAGGATATATGAAGGATTCTGTTTTTGGCACCTTTGCGTCCTATAGCATCATGAATCCGTTGTTTGAGCCCTCAAAAAGCCTGCTTTTTCTTAGATAATCAATCCCTGCCGTACATTTTTCCATGTTTTTGATATAATATATATCAATCCATAAGTTATCATTCGTCATTTTAAACAAATTAAAAAAGGTATGCATGACATTGATCTAATTTATTTTGGGTAAATGAATCCAGATAAGGATAATCGACCACAGAGTCGGCTATGAACGTTGTTCATAAATGAACATGAAAAACGAGTTTTTCA
>CAYSLW010000005.1:0-20939 GCA_964431955.1 uncultured Candidatus Methanoperedens sp.
CAGAAACCCTTTACGGTAAAAGACCCCAGCTATCCCATCTGGAGAGAGAAGAATAGGAGAATAAAAAGAGGGAAAATGGTACTGGAAAAAGAAATGTTTAGCGCGCTTAAATCTTTCTTCAATTCCCAAAATTTTGAAGTTTATGAAGAAGTGAGATTTTTTAGTAAAAAGATAGATATTATTTGTATAAAGAAAGATTCTGAAGAAATTATAGCAGTAGAGATGAAGGTAAAGAAATGGAAAAAGGCGCTACAGCAGTCAATTATTAACCAGTTATGCGCTGATAAAGTATATGTGGCATTCTGGCATGAAAACATCGGCGCCATAAAAAAATGCAGAGATTTATTTGAGAAATATGGCGTAGGCGTTCTTGAAGTAAATAGTTCTATCATTCCAATTATTCCCGCAAAATCGTCTCCTTACATGTATGAGAAGATGTCAGAGTTAATAAAACGGAATCTCGCTAAGAGAGGTGAGGTTTATTAGCACATCCTTAAATAAAAATTTTTACAGATTTGGAATGGGGAGGGATAGAAAATATCTTGAAGATTTTAAAGGATTATATACCGGAGCAGTTGTTAGCGCGCATATAGCCGCATATCACAGAAGCTTGGTCAGTGAATTTTTTCAGGAACATAAGATCACATTCTTCATCGACCCAATGACGTATGTTTTCGGCAGGAACATCGAGAAAATAAAAAAAGATGACCACCTTAAAAAGTCTTTCGAGAAATTAGTTCTTGCCCATGCTGATGCTGGAATTCTTGATATATCTTTAAACGAAAAAAGATCACTTTCACCATCTGATTTTAAAAAAAATGGGATATTGGATGAGAATATTCTGAATAAATTATCCAAGAGTGTTCTGCATTTTCAGAAAAATCTAATTTCAAAACAAAAACAAACTACTTTATGGGAACTCCAAGAATTGGCAGGTATGAGTATAGAGAGGGAAATTGTTAAACCTTTATTTTTAGCTGCGCCTTACTTTTTCTCAGAAGAATATGGAGATGACTGGTATAAAATTTCTAATAAATTGGCAATAAGCTCAAAAAAATTTAAAGAAAAGTATGACCTTTTCCCTGTGATTTGTATTTCTAAGAGTCTTCTGCAAGACGATATAATTCCAAAGATCATCGAAGATTATCAAGGGTTCGATGGATTTATTGTCTGGGTTGCTGATCTTAACGAAGTAAAAGCCGACGCAAAAGATTTAATTCAATATAAAAAATTTATTTTGGCACTAAACAAGCTAAGCAAACCCATTTATTTATTATACGGGGGATACTTCAGCGCAATTTTATCTAAGGAACCTTTGATTACTTATTGTTCTGGTATATGTTATGGTGAAATCAAGGATATCGATGCTCCACCAGTTACAGGAGGAGGTTTAATGCGCTACTATATCGCAGCAGTTCATTTAAAGATTCCAATCGAAAAAGCAAGAAGGTTTTATGTGGAATATCCGCATCTACTCTGTAATTGTAAAACTTGTGCGGAAATACGAAAGAATATTAAATCAAAAGGTATAGAATCTGTCCACAAATTTTTTGATTTATTGGAGAGCAGCGACTGGCATTTAAAAAGCCACTACGTCTTAACGCGGTACGATGAATTAGTTAAAATCTCCAAAAGTACAAAAGCAGATCTAATAGAGCAGATCAAGCAGAACATTGCAGCACAGGAGAAATTAAAATTACAGATGTTTGATATTAATAACAGGCATCTTAAAAATTGGGTTGAAGCCCTTCAAATATGAGCAGCCAGGGAAATCTTCAGGTTATAATATGAATTTACCGTTCCTATTACTTGATCGATATTTGCAAACTATATAATACATTGAATTATTTTATGGAAGAAAGAATCATCGCCCCAACGTCGTTGAACGAGGAAAAGGAAGACATCACAATCCGTCCCAACAAGCTCTCTGAATTTATCGGGCAGAATGCGCTCAAGGAATCCCTGAAGATATTTATCGAAGCTTCAAAGAAAAGGGGCGAACCCCTTGACCACACCCTCTTTTCCGGACCTCCTGGTCTTGGAAAAACAACGCTTGCGCATATCATAGCGCACGAGATGGGCTCGGATATAAAAAGCACATCCGGACCCGTTCTGGAAAAGCCGGGAGACCTTGCTGCGATGCTGACGGCGCTGAAGAAGGGGGATGTGCTCTTTATCGATGAAATCCACCGCCTGAATTCTGTGATTGAAGAAATCCTGTATCCAGCGATGGAGGATTTTGAAATCGATGTGATGATAGGCGAGGGACCGAGCGCGCGCTCCATAAAACTAACCATCGAGCATTTCACTCTCATCGGCGCCACAACACGAGTGGGACTTCTTGGCTCGCCTTTCAGGGACAGGTTCGGCTTCACGTCGCGGCTTAACCTGTACTCCGTGCAGGAGCTTGTGGAGGTTGCGGCGCGAAGCGCCAAAATCCTGAATATCCCGATAACGCAGGACGGTTCGCTTGAAATAGCAAAGCGAAGCCGCGGCACGCCGCGCATTGCCAATCGGCTTCTCAGGCGCGCGTGGGATTTTGCTCTGGTGAGAGCCGAGGGGAAAATCACTCAAGGTGTTGCGGATGCTGCGCTGACCATGCTTGGTATTGATAAGCTCGGGCTGGATGAGCAAGACATACGGATTCTTAGTATAATAGCACAGGATTTTGGCGGAGGTCCGGTCGGGGTTAAGACTATTGCGATTTCAGTTGGAGAGGAGGTCAGGACAATCGAAGAAGTATATGAGCCTTACCTTATACAGATAGGATTCATCAAACGCACTCCGCAGGGCAGGGAGACCACGCCTGCTGCGAAGGAACATTTAAGAGTTCATTAATTTTATCCAATCAGTTCATAAAGCAATTTCATCGCATCCTTCTCCCGAACCCCGCCGCATTTTTTAACTATAGTATTGTAATACTTAATGCATTCAAGGTATTTTTGTGACTTTTTGCTCACATATCTCGTAGCATGAATAGAAGCTTCTATGAGTGCGTTGAAACCGCGATTTACCAGCTGGATTTTTCTATTGATTATTTTTCCTTTGATGGGAGATAACTCAACAACCGAAGTTTTCTCGCCCTTTTTGCATCTGCAATCAAAAAGAATCCATGCTTGCGCATCCTTTAAGACAGGAAAACCTTCCACGAATTCAAATCTTTCAGGTTCGATATCAGAAAGTGAAGACTGCACGAATAAAACAGGGTCGTCCACTATATTTGCCGCGAGCTTGGGCTTGCCTAATATATTATCCAGTGTCTTTGAGTTATAAATCCTGGCAAACAGCCTGCCGTCTTTCCTGTGTAAACCAATGGGCGCTGCATTGGGCACTCCATCAGGCGAGATGGTTGTGAAAATCACTTCAGATATTCCTTCATGTATCCCGAAATTATCTATATTAATCAGAATCTCATCCCCCCGAACAGCGAAACAAACAATCCTGCGATGATTATATCTGCACTTCCGCCGGGATTGGTGCCCTTCCTTAATAATTCCTCATCAAAAGAGCGTATTTCATCTCTTATCCCGTCCATATCCCCTTTTTGCAGTATTTCTTTTGCCCGCAAAGAAACCTCTTCTGCCTTTTTGCTGTCGAATTTGGTCTGGATGAAGGTATCTTTATTTCTGGATAGGATTTCCATAAATGTAAGCACAACAGCATCATTGATGCCATATTTCTTCACTTTATCCTGAATTGCTTCAGCACACTCAAAGGTTTTCCTGAAACCGCTTGTCCATTCATCTGCAATCATGTCATAGCTGCTTGAAATCTCCATCAGGTTAAAAAGAGTCAATCCCTGCTCCTGTATTTTGTCAAGAGAAGCAGTATCGCCAAGGTCAAGGTCGTCCACGGGTTTAACTTTCACCCGAGCCCGGGAAAATGCCCTGTATAGTTCGATTGCGTCCTCCACGGTTGTTTCTCTTACGACCGTTTGAACCTGCGTTTTCAGGCATGTTTTATTTTCACATACACCTGCTGCCATCACAAGCGGGATAAGCAGTATAAAGGCGCCAAAATGAGTGTTGCCGCCCTTCTGCCACTTGCTGCTTTCGAGGACTGCTTCATGGATGAGTGAGCCAACTCCTGAATTTGAGCATGCAGCCTTCTCCAGTATTGGATAAACCCCTACGGCGCTTGCCAGGAAGTGTTCAAAGCGTGTGTCTGTGTAGTTATGGTTTCTGTCAATATTGCCGGGCTTGGGCGTGGCTGAGACCTCAAGAATCATGGCAAGCTGGGCGCAGCGGGCGATGTGGGAAGGGTTCATCAGCTATACCTGAATTTTATAATTTTTGTTTAAAAATGGAATTAATATCTCAAAAACCGTTCGCATCCTCGTTTCACTCATCATAGCATTATCAAGGGTGAATTGCTGGGATGGAATCCATATCGGTTTAACACTCCAGTCGGGATATCTTGAGATCGCCCAATTTTCTTCAAGGGGAATCACAGCATCTTCGAGCTTTGCCATCGTCATGTTATCAATTTTATCATTGAACTCATTCAGGAAAAAAGAGAATATTTCATGTTTATAGATACCGATTTTGCCCTCTGCTGCAAGACATGCTTTTAGTAATTTTTCAATAGACTGTTGAGCATGATATGTTGCGGCGCTGAATTTTTTATTTTCAATAAGTAAAGATACTACATCATAGTCGTTGTTTGCTTCAATAAGATAAGCTTTTGCGATATCCGTGTTCTGCGTCAAGCCACCACTTCCCAGTAATCAGTATGCTTCTGAATTTCAGTTGAAATTTTTTGTTCAAATTGGCTCTTTAATTTGTTAAAGGCGCCATCATCGTATAATGTGATGCCAGAATCTAATATATTCAGTATTAGAGGATTATAAGCTTCTAATGCAGCCTTTAGTTCTTCGACAGAACCAACCTTTGGAGAAACCTGACCTACTGTTCGGTAAAGCTTTTTCCTGAGTTCTATTTCAAGGTCTCGGCGTTCCGTCCAGTTTGCGAATTTCCTGTTAAGGATTATAAGGATATCAATGTCGGAATATGTCTGAGCTTTCCCTTTTGCATACGAGCCGAACAGGATTACACTGTGAAGGTCAGATTGAAATATGTCTTTTAATTCAGATACTATTTTTTCTGAAAGTTTTTTCATTACCATTTAATCACTCTTATCACTGCTTAGGCGGTATCACATTTGAGACTTTTCCAACAAATGCTACTGCAGGATAGATTTCGAATCTTTTTCTCCATGGCACAGACTCAATAAGTCTTTCATTAAGCAACCAAATAGATATTATATTTGATTTATTCTTCAATTCACTATTTTTTATCAACTTTTGGAACACTTCTTTGAAATCTATTTTGCTTAAATCATCTTTAGAGATTCGCTCGTTTGAACTTTCGTAAAATACAATTGCTTGTAATGCAATTTTGAGTAAACCTTTATTTTGAGTAACGTTCCTGCATTCTTCTTTCCTGATACTTTTTAATTGATTTAGAGCTTTATTGAATATGTTCGATATGCTTTTCCGTGGATTATCTGCATTTTTATAACCAAAATAACAATGTTTTAATTCCATTAAATAGGTATAATTCCCATAATTTATCCAATAATCAACATTTCCAGAATAATCGTCATAATCTCCGGAAGGCTGTCTTCTTAATGGATGCTCAATAACATAACTATTTGTTAAATCAGCAATTGACGGACAAATAACAGAATGTAGCTGCTTCTCCTTGTAAACAAAGATATGTTCTCCAGTTTTATCATAATAGTTAGTGGAACGTTTAACAATTCTACGGATGAGTTTTTCTAAAAAAACCTTTGAAACTCTTGTTCCATCATTATCCTTAAAATCGATTCCAATTTCTCCACAATTTTTTATTGTTTTATATTTTATCAAATATTCACCCCACTTTTCTTCAATATCCCCCGCCCCGCAATAACCCCCGTCGCCGCCGCATTCACAATATCCCTCGAAAGCCCTGCGCCGTCCCCCGCGGCAAACAGGTTCTTTATATTGCTTTCCATGTTCCTGTCCACCAGAACCTGCATGGAATAGAACTTCACCTCGGGCGCATACAAAAGTGTTGAGTCCGCTGCAACGCCTGGAATTATCTCATTCAATACCTCAAGCCCTTCCCTTATATCAGTAACGATTCTATGAGGCAGCGCCATGGAAATATCCCCTGGCGTCACGTCCTTAAGGGTATTAATCACAACATTCTTCTTAAGCCTCTCCGCTGTACTGCGCCTGCCGCGCCTCAAATCGCCCATCCTCTGCAATACAGGTTTTCCTCCGCCGATTGTTGTGGCAAGCTTCGCTATGCTGCGCCCATAGCGCACGGTATTCTCCATGGGCTCCGTGAGTTCCACCCTCACAATGAAGGCAAAATTCGTGTTCTCGGATTCCATGTTCCTCATGGAATGACCGTTCGTGGCTATGAATCCCTCGTACTCTTCCTTGACCACGAAACCGTGCTCGTTGGTGCAGAATGTCCTTACAAAATCGTCGTAGGTCTTTGTCTGGATATGGAACTTGGGGTCTCTGTTAATTTTTGTTATCGGATCCATCACGATTGCAGGCACCTCAACCCTCACGCCAACGTCAATGGGTGCGTATTTCGCCCCTATCTTGTGCTTCTTCACAAGCTCGTCAATCCATGTCGCCCCGACCCTCCCTGGTGCGATTATCGTAAAGCGGGAGCGTATCTCGGTTCCGTCCTGCAATATCACGCCAGTACAGTTTTCGTTCTCGATAAGAAGGTCTGCCACCTTCGTTTCAAGCATGAATTCAACCCCTCTTTCTTTGAGGTCCCTCCCAAAGTTGCCAATCACACGAGGGGCATTATCGCTTCCCATGTGCCTCTGGGTAATCTCAATAAACCTCGCTCCCACTGCTGCTGCTCTGCGCTTGAGCTGCTCAACCTCCTCTCCTTTAGGAACGTAAAGCTGCTCTGGCGCACCGTATCTCACGAACACCTTATCCACATGCTCCACCAGTTGCCATGCATACTCTGGGTCTCCAGTCTGCTCAGCAAGGTCTCCACCTATGTCAGGTCTTAAATTCAGCGTGCCGTCAGAGTAAGTCCCCGCTCCTCCAACGCCGCACATTATATCGCACGGGTCGCAGTGCATGCAGATGCTTTTAAGGTTCATCTTGCATTCTCTTTCGTCTATATCCCTTCCCTGGTCTATGATGAGCACGTCCATTTTACCTGCAAGCTCGTCTGCCGCAAACATGCCAGCAGGTCCTGCGCCCACGATTACAACATCATATTCGCTCCTTTCTGGCTTCATGATATTACCTCTGATAGCAGACCCATTTCCTGTGCATTCTTAATCTCGCGTGCAATTCTTCTACCTGTTGAGAGCTTTTCTTCTACAAGGTCAGAATAAGGAGAGCCAGAGATGTAAAGATTTGTTCCTGCAACGATGCGAGCGGAAATCTCAAAAACCTTCAGCTCAAGCTGGTCAGTTACCACGGTTTCGAGGCAGAAAGGACCTATCATGCCGTCAAATAATTCAAGTGACTTCTCAACCACCTGCTCACCCATCTCGAATATCTTTGGCAACAGCGATTCCCTTATCATGAGAGGCAGGTTTCCTGTTACCACGAACGTAGGATAAATACCTGCTTCGGCAAGCTCAGTGGGCGAGCCAATCCTGAAAATCTCGTCAGCGTTCGACTCCACGCGCCTGTCAATACCTAAAAGCTCAAGCGAGCCCCTGCTTAAAGTATAACCGTCCTTCTTTATAGGCGAATAAAAATAATGCATGTAGTAGCGTGTCCCCAGAACGAATTCCTGTATGGTGTATTTTTCTTTGGTATTGATCCTTTTCTGGAAATCAGTGTAATTCTTCACCACAAAGAACCCCATGCCGCCTTTTGCGCCGTAGTACTTCACCATCATGGGCGAATCTATGTCCTCTGGATTTTTTATATGGCGGGGCATTTTTATGCCCGCGGCTTCGAGCCACTTGCGGCTCATCTCCCGGTCGGATTCCCATTCAAGCACGCGGCGGTTGCCAAAGGTTGGAAGTTGCAGGTTCTGAAAATTCACTGCGCCGAGGTATTCCACAAAAGAGCCGTGCGGGATTATAATAGCATTTTTTACCGCCAGCTCTTTAGTTTTTGAAAGTATCTCCTTATAATCTCTCACTATAAAGAATTCATCAGGCTTTGCTTTCGGGAAAGCGTCATAGAATTTCGGCGGCGCTCCCATGCAGATTCCGATTGTTTTAAAGCCCTCTTTTCTTGCCCCATCGAAAATCTGAAGGCTGCTGTGCGAGCAGACTGTGGCTATGGCTAGTTCGTCTTTATCGTAGCCCTCTAAAATATCAAGAATCTCCTGCTTTTCGACCATTCTGAACCTGCGCAGTGCAGTCGTTATATATTTTGCAGGGTTAATTAATCTTGTGGAAAAAAGTCAGTACGTGTAGGATTTGCGGATTCCAGATGTAATTACCGAAGCTTTTAAATGTAAACCCGACCTTAAAAGCGAGAGCTTTCCCAAGCCTCGGTGGCTCAGCCTGGCAGAGCGAGAGATTTGTAATCTCTAGGTCGAGGGTTCAAATCCCTCCCGTGGCTTCCTGTTATTAGTGTCATGTCAGAATATGCTAAAGGAGTAGCTCACATAGCAAAAAATAGCATGGGAATAATATATTTCATATTGTGGTTGGTGTCCCTCCTTCCTATGCTAACTTACATATTCTCATAGTTACAACTCTAAACAGGTGATTATGCTTACCCGAAGAGTCCTGCATGAACTGGAATTGTTGAAGAGGCACGTCATCGTACTGAAAAAAGTAATGGACTCAGGACCTATCGGAATAATGAGGCTCTCATTGGAGACAGGCATACACGACCACCTTGTGAGGTATTCACTCCGCGTTCTTGAGCAGCAGGGATTAATCACTCCTTCAACGCAGGGCGCCGTAGCGACAAAGTCGGCTGAAGAAGCGTATTCGCAGTTCAAATCCGAGCTTGGAAAGATCGGGGGAATGACAGAAGAAATCAAACGGATTGGTTTTGGATTATAATGCCGGGGAAAAGGAACGCAAAGTAGTATTCACCTGAATTATCCAAAAATCATAATAGTTTTTGACCGTGGTATGGTTTCAGAAGAAAATCTCCAAAATCTGGAAAATGATGTCCTACATTGACTATAGACTTGAAAGTGTAAATCTATCTGGGAAAAAGGATTCATCGATCAGCAGCTGTAACCTCACATATGAAAGAAATGTTAAGGCCATCGAAAAAGCAATGCTGACGGATGGAGTATGGATGCTGATAACAAATATCATTGAAACTATAGAACCTGAAGAGTACCGGCTTGGCACAGAAGAACTGATCTTTGCTTATAAACCACTGAGTTTAATAATATCTCCAATTAATTAATAAATAAGTCCTAATAATCACCCTGTCTGCTTCTTCTTTTGATATTTTGTCGTGCGTTCCTTTGCAAGCCAACGAATAAAGTGAATCAATCGTGTTTCCTATATACTCAACCTCGTTTTGGACTAATTCTTTATTTGCCGAACTCCCAATTTTTCAATAGCATCGGGGCACATTTGCATAAGCTTTGAGTCAACAAGCTTTTTGGTGTCTTCGAATATCGATTCTATTGGCTGCCATAGTAACACTCAAAGTCTTAATGAAACTAAAAATATAAAATCTATCATGTATGGATGCACTCAAAACGGACGCTACTTCTCACCACCCACGCGCCTGCAGCACTTCCTTCTCTGTAAGGCTTCGGATATCAATCCCTTCCATAGCCTTTCCAAGCCCCATTGAAATCTTTGCAAGCTCCAAAGGATTATCAAAATTATTCACAGCCCCGACAATGGCGGACGCCATCTTCTCAGGGTTCTCTGCCTTGAATATTCCAGAGCCCACGAAAACACCGTCTGCGCCCAGCCTCATCATCAGCGCAGCATCCGCAGGCGTGGCTATGCCTCCTGCCGCAAAGTTCACCACAGGTAATCTTTGAAGCTCCGCAGTTTCCCTCACAAGCTCGATTGGCGCCTCTATCTTGCGCGCCACCTGGATCAGCTCTTCAGAACCTTTGCCCTTGAGCTCTCGGATTGCGCCCATGATAGCCCGCATATGACGAACAGCCTCCTTCACATCGCCGGTACCTGCCTCGCCCTTTGTCCTTATCATGGCAGCGCCTTCGTTTATTCGCCGAAGCGCCTCGCCCAGGTCCCTTGCGCCGCATACAAAAGGTATGGTGAACCTCGTCTTGTCTATATGGAAGCTCTCGTCAGCAGGCGTTAATATCTCGGACTCGTCCACCATGTCAACTCCAAGCGCTTCAAGGATCTCAGCCTCCACAAAATGCCCTATTCGCACTTTAGCCATCACGGGTATTGTAACTGAATCAATAATAGCCGCAATCACCTGCGGGTCAGCCATCCTCGCAACCCCGCCTGCTTTTCTTATATCCGCAGGCACTGCATGTAACGCCATCACAGCCACAGCGCCCGCTCTTTCTGCTATCTGGGCCTCCTGCGGGTTTGTGACGTCCATTATAACCCCGCCTTTTTGCATCTTTGCAAAACCGCGCTTTAAAAGTTCTGTGCCGTGTCTAAGTTTTTCAAGCTGCATCATGCTATTCTTCATTATGATATGAGATATACTTTGCGCCCTTTTAAAATAGGTACAATTGCCGCACCAGTAATAACGCTCACCATCACGACCCAATCAACCCGAACATGTATTTAAACATGATGTACACTATTCTCTCTTTACCCTGACCCGTCCCTCATTTTCCATGATATTAAATCCAAGTTTTTTAAGGCAACGTGCTGCATGCCCTTTTCCATGAAGCAGCACTTCTGCAAGGTCTTCGACCTCATCTATGTCCGTGCTGAGGTTAAAAGAGTCAAAAACCTCAAGCTCAAGGTTATTTTTGCGCCCAATCTCGCAATGTTTTAAGAAGCTTGCACCGTAGTAATCCACATGGAAACTTGAAGGTTCGCGGATAAACAACGCATTGGTGCCGCCCAGCCTGCCCGGGGCAATCACAATATCCGCAGAAGATGAAGCAATATCCCTGATGTTTTTTATAGATACAAGCGGGATGTCTGCCATGATTATCAAAACGGGTTCGTTTATGGAATGCGAGGACATTTTTTGGAGGTACTCGTTCAGGGCTTCATTCAAACCATCATGAGTTAACACGACAGTAGCCCCCTTAACTTCAATGAAAGAGGTGGATAATACATCAACTACCTCAAAACATCCTGAGTTTATTAAAGCCTCTGCCATGTCATTGAGCATGGCTATCGCAAGCTCCTCCCGTTCTTTTTCAGAAAGCAATGCTCCAAGCCTTGACTTGGCGTTGCTTTTCTTGAACGGAATGACGGCTCTCATATCCCTTAGAAGACAAGGTATACCAATAAAAAGCTTTGGAAACGGGTTTCAAGAAACAACAAATTAGCAAAAAACACACCACTTTCAACCTGTAACCGCGCCGCTACTTCGCATCGGTGTTGCTAATGTTCTTTGGGTGCACGAGAAACGAGCGTCATCTTACCTCACAAACTTAATCTGCAAATAGATAACAATTGCGATTTTTGTGCATACAGAATAATCAGGCTATCCATAATTCACCAGACAAGGATAATACAAGTAAAAGCAACGTAAGTGAAACCTGAGAAAAATATGATCAAAAAAGATGTTATCATCATTGGAGCAGGCGCATCAGGCATGATGTGTGCCATTGAATGCGGAAAAAGAGGGCGCTCTGTCCTTGTTCTTGACCACGCTTCCAAAATCGGGAAAAAGCTACGTATTTCCGGGGGTGGAAACTGTAATTTTACGAATATCAATATAAGCCCCACGAATTATTTATCAAACAATCCTCACTTTTGCAAATCTGCGCTTTCCCGTTTTACACCGGATGATTTCATATCCCTGCTTGAAAAACATGGCGTAAAATATGAAGAGAGAGAACAGGGTCAATTATTTTGCGTTAAAAGCGGAGAGGAAATAATAAGAATGCTGGATAAGGAAAGTAATGATGCCGGCGTAAATATAATTTTAAATTGCAAGATTCTGGATGTGAAAAAAGAAGAATCTTTTATAGTATCGACAAATCGCGGGGTTTTTGAGTCGGAGTCGCTTGTTATTGCTACCGGCGGAGTGTCTTATCCCCAGATTGGAGCTTCAGGCATAGGTCACAAGATAGCAAAGCAATTCGGTCTTAAAGTTACAGAGCTAAAACCCGCACTTGTTCCTTTCATTTTTTCCCCGGAAGACCTGAAAATATTTGGAGAATTAAGCGGAATTTCAGTTGATGCTGCTATAAAATGCAACAAAATGGAGTTTCGGGGAAGCATCCTTTTCACCCACCGGGGACTTAGCGGTCCCGCGATACTTCAGATATCATCATATTGGAAGGAGGGCGATACCATTGTTATTGACCTGTTGCCAGATATTGATATATACGGATTTTTTATTTCAAAACGGCAAAGCAAAAGTAAAATCGATCTGCACAACTTGCTTCCGCAGTATCTGCCTTCGCGCCTTGCAAAGATATGGTGCGTTTCAAATGTCCAGTCAAAACCGGTCAATCAATATACTGAAAAGGAACTCAAGGATATCGCTCATCAGGTTCATAATTGGGAGATTGTACCGAGATCTACCGAAGGTTTTAAAACGGCAGAGGTCACCCATGGCGGAATCGATACGAACGAACTCTCATCCAAAACAATGGAATCCAAAAAGGTCAAAGGTCTCTTTTTTACATGTGAGGTTATAGATGTGACCGGGCAGCTTGGCGGATACAATTTGCATTGGGCATGGGCTTCTGGTTTTGTGGCAGGACAGTATGCGTGAGACAAGAGCAATCATTGTTCTGCTCAAGCTTCTGTTTAGTCACCTATACCCCGTACTTAAGTACATGGGCTTGATAGCGTTTTTTGCCTATAAATCTTTCTCACTGGCAGAACAGTTCTGCGTGGAAATGTATTTCTCCACAACTTCCCAGCCCTGCCCGACAGAGCCATGATAGCAGCCCGGAGCCCAGAGATGCTCATCGCACCATTCGCGAAGATGTGGGAAGGGCGTTCATCCGCGTTCATAATTTCCTGTTCGTTAAAAAGAACACAAAACCTATTAACCCTTACAACATAGAAAACGGCGAGGCATGACCATGAAAGAAATACTCGAGATACTGGAAAGCAACCCAAGGACAACCCCGAAAGAAATCGCAACCATGACAGGAATCACGGAAGCAGCCGCCGCCTCAAAAATAAAAGAGATGGAAAAAAAGGGGATAATACGGAAGTACAAGACCGTAATCGATTGGGAAAAGGCTGGCGAAGAATACGTGTATGCCATCATCGAGCTAAAGGTCGCCCTGCGCTCAAGGACAGGCTACGATGCTATTGCCGAGAGGATTGCCAGGTTCCCCGAGGTCAGGTCAGTACGGCTTATTTCAGGCGACCATGACCTCTCCCTCACAGTTCGAGGGAAATCCATGAAAGACGTGGCTTTTTTCGTGGCTGAAAAAATAGCCACTCTCGAACAGGTACAGGGAACGGTTACGCATTTTGTACTGCGCACATACAAGGAAGATGGAGATGTCTTATTTGAGAAAGAGCGCGGAGAGCGCCTTGCTGTATCGCCGTGATGGTATGTCGGATAAATTTGTGTCAACGAGGGTCAAGAATACCCCCCCTTCAGGGATAAGGAAATTCTTTGATCTTGTGCTTGAGATGGACGGGGTTATATCGCTGGGGGTAGGAGAACCGGATTTCGTCACGCCATGGCATATCAGGGAGGCATGTATCTACTCGCTTGAAAAAGGGTTCACCTCATACACCTCCAATTATGGTCTTCTCGAATTGAGGGAATTGATTTCAAGATCCTACAAGAAAGATTTTAATGTTGATTATAATCCGAGAAACGAGATCCTTGTTACTGCAGGCGTGAGCGAAGCCGCAGACCTCGCATTCAGGGCGGTAATAAATCCCGGGGATGAGGTCATAATTCCCGAGCCCTGCTACGTTTCCTATAAACCCGGTGTTTTCTTGGCTGGCGGAAAACCAGTTCCAGTACCCACATACCAGGAAGACGAGTTCAGGGTAACTGCAGACCAGATAAGGAAGAGCACCACAGAGAAAACTAAAGCCCTTGTTTTAAGTTATCCCAATAATCCCACTGGCGCAGTCATGAGGAAAAACGACCTTGAGGAAATCGCTGACGTTGTGAATGAGAATGACCTTGTAGTAATTTCAGACGAAGTGTACGGCAAATTGACCTACGATGGCGCTCATACCTGTTTTTCTTCAATCTCAGGAATGAAGGAGAGGAGTATTATCTTAAATGGTTTATCCAAATCTCATGCCATGACAGGGCTGCGCCTGGGCTTTGCTGCAGGGAGTGAAGAGCTTATCGCAGCCATGACGAAAATCCATCAATATACCATGCTCTGCGCCCCAGTTACAGCCCAGATGGGGGCAATAGAAGCATTGAAGAATGGAGATGGTGAGATGAAGAAAATGGTGAGGGAATACAACAGGAGACGAAGGTTGATAGTGAGCGGTCTTAACAGGCTTGAGCTTGATTGTTTTGAGCCCAAAGGTGCGTTCTATGCATTTCCAAGCATTAAGAGCACGGGCATGACCTCGGAGGAGTTTGCTGGTTCGCTTCTGAAAGAGCAGAAAGTGGCAGTCGTGCCCGGCGACGTGTTCGGGGACTGCGGCGCAGGGTATCTAAGGTGCTCTTACGCAACCTCGCGCGAAGAATTGGTTGAGGCGCTCACTCGAATCGAAGCGTTCTTGAAAAACCTTTAAGGAAAGCCCGTCAAAACGCAGGGGTTTGTGGAGTTAAGCCACATGATTATTGATTCGCTCTCTGCTTTGCAAGGTCGCTGGGGTGAGCCAGAAGCTCGTTGAAATAGATTTTTTTACCCGTCCTTGTCATGTACAGGCGAACCCACCACAGCGTGGTCAGGGGAGGGATGATAAAAATACTTATGAACATATTGATAAAATGCCAGAGGATGTTCATGACTGGAATTAATCCCATAACCTGCCCGGTAATCGCAAGGACAATTGCAATTACTCCTATGATCAGCCACAGCAGGAATACATCAAACTTATGCCTGTTGAAAAATCTAAAACCTGTGAGTATTCCATCAATTGGTCCAAGATGATCTATAACAAGAGCGTATGTGAAAACTGCCAGGACAAGGCTTAGTATCACCAGATATACAATCCATAGTAAAAATCCGCCGAGCAGTAATAAAACTGCACCTGCGTTTGGGGAAGATAAGATTTGAGCGAGATCGGTCTTCATCGCTCCGGGCACCATGAATACTATACCTGCAAGGGAAAGCAATCCCACCAGGATCTCCGCAAGATAAAGGTTTACAACGTTCTTTTTCCCAGCCTCTATCATGGTGGACAGTTCCGATTTTCCGGTTTCTGTGGCTTTTTGTGCCATTCCGATTGCTCCTGCCACGAAGAACGACTGAAGGAACATGGTAATTAAAAAAAATATGAGTACCAGAATCACGATTTCAAAAAGATGCTGTGTTATAATTGAAAGAATGATGGGGATGACCTCTTCTGGACTTGCAGCATTTTTAAGAGAGGATAAAGATGAGCCAAAAAGATAAAAAAACCCAAAACCAAATACGATGCCTGCCAGCAGGATGGTTATAAAAAAATTAAGAACAAAAGGAATGCCGAGATTGAGATTCTTTGTATATATTTCAAAGCCGTTACTTATGATTTTTCCTGTATCTTCCACCATATTTTATCCTCTTCTGCTTATCTTATCGACTTAATTATTTATTAATATAACCCTTCAAAAACTATCGAATAAAAAAAATCAGCATCAGGAGCAAACCCACAACCATCGCAATTACCGTAATTTCAGGCGACGTTCCAAAAGCGATAGGAATTGGACCAATCATGATAAGCCCGCCAAAAGCGGAATTGCGCGCTGATAATATCATTCCGATAAAAACAAGTGCAAAGCCAGCGAGTATCAGGTAAATCCCAGATTTGATTATATCTGTCATAGACTTTTTGTTTTGACAATATCGCCTTCAATATCCTCTATTTCATGCACAAAACTTTCTGCTATTTCCAGCGCAAGAGTTTTCCAGTCTTTTATCCCGAAATCCTCCAATGCAGCAGTCTTAACCTCGCGAGGTGTGCCTCTTGTGGTAATGTTTATCCCACAATGTATTTTCTCGCTCGATACGCCGGCGCTTGCTATACTCACGGTGAGCTTTCTCCCATCGATAAAAAGGTCGTCGCCGTTCCTGGTTGTTTTTATTCCATTCTTCTCAAGCACATCCCTGATGCAGACGATGAGTAGTCGCTGTATGTAGTAGGCGAGGCGCATGCTCGCAGGAGAATCGAACCTCTCCACGATGATGTGAATTAAATTGTTGCCCTGAATGGTTTTTTTTGCCTTTAGGTCTTCGAGGTCTTTCATGTTACCAGGCGCCACATCCATCGGACCATGAAAAACCACGATGGAATCGCCTTTTATACCCATGCTGTATGCCCAGAGCGGAGCTATCTGCGAGCCGTCGTATTTTATGGAATTGGGGAGGATTTTGGATATCATGACCAATACCTACTCGCTCGCAGCCCTCACAAACGCCAGGAAAGGAGGAGAAGGCTTCCCTGGTCTTGACCTGAATTCAGGATGGAACTGCGAGCTGAAGAAGAACTTGTGTTCAGGTATCTCTGCAATCTCCATCCTGTGGTCGTTCTTACCGGTGAATTCCATGCCTTTTGCCTCAATCTGTGGTATGTACTTCGGGTTTACCTCATACCTGTGCCTGTGGCGTTCAATAAGAGTGGAGCTGCCATATATCCTGCTTGCAAGCGAGCCTTCTGTCAATATTGCCTCGTAGTTTCCAAGCCGCATGGTGCCCCCCATGTTTCTGACATTCTCCTGTTCAGGCAAAAGGTCGATCACAGGATGCTCTGTCTTATCAAGCTCAGAGCTGTTGGCATTCTTCAGTCCTACTACATTCCGTGCAAATTCGATGACCGCAAGCTGCATACCAAGGCATAAGCCAAGGTATGGGATGTTATTTTCCCGCGCATATTTTATCGCAAGTATCTTACCCTCAGTCCCTCGCACGCCAAAACCCCCAGGCACTAAAATACCGTTGTATTTTTTAAGTTTATCTATCGAGTCAGATTTTTTCTCAAACTCCTCTGCATCCAGCCAGTCGATTTTCACCCTGCATCCGCACTCTATCCCGGCATGCTTAAGGGCTTCGTTTATGCTGATGTAGGAATCCCCGAGATGTGCGTATTTTCCCACAACCGCAACGCGTATCTCATGGTCGATAGATGCCATCTTTTCCATCAATTCATCCCACTCATGGGAGATTTCCATCGGAGTAAGCCTGAGTTTCTGCATTAAATAGTCGGAAAGCCCTTCCTGCTCCATCAGAGTTGGAACGAAATAAATATCTTTAGCGTCATGTGCGCTTATCACTGCGCTTGCAGGCACATCGCAGAAGAGCGCTATTTTTGATTTTGTATCAGAAAGAACGGGTTCTTTGCACCTTACCACTATTGCATCGGGCTGGAGACCCAGGCTCCGAAGCTCCTTTACCGAATGCTGCGTGGGCTTTGTCTTCTGTTCACCCTGCGTGTCTAACGGTACTAAAGTCACATGCACAAAAGCAATATCCTCCTGCGTTTCTTCGCTGTGCATCTGGCGCACGGCTTCGAGGAAAGGCATGCTCTCTATGTCGCCCACGGTGCCGCCTATTTCTATAATGCATATATCAGCACCGCTTTTCTTAGCCACTTTCCTGATGCGCTCCTTTATCTCGTTGGTTATGTGGGGAATAATCTGCACAGTTTTCCCGAGATAATCTCCGCGCCTCTCTTTCTCTATTACTGCCTGGTACACCTGCCCTGTGGTGATGTTGTGCTCGCGCGTAAGCTCGATGTCAAGGAAGCGTTCGTAATTGCCCAGGTCAAGGTCAACTTCACCACCGTCCTTCAGCACAAACACCTCGCCGTGCTGGTAGGGGCTCATGGTGCCAGCGTCGATATTGATATAAGGGTCTATCTTGATGGCGGTTATATTGAAGCCCTTGTTTTTGAGAATTCTGCCGATTGAAGCTGCTGTTATTCCCTTTCCAAGCCCGCTCATCACACCGCCGGTAACAATAATGTACTTCATGCTCCTTTTCATAGACATGCATTGAAATATAGTTAATGGAATAAATAGGAAAAACTTTATATCCACATCTGCTGTACATGTAGCAGGTGATTTCGATGAAAGTATATATCTGCGATAAAAGCTGCTGTCCAGCAGTTGAAATTCTTGGAGATGAAGTATTAATAGGCGAAGCCGCGAATATCGCGAGGTTAAAAAAGAACGAGTGGAACAGGCTGGTTGAGAAAATACATTCCGGCGAGCTTGGCACAGTTTGAATCAGAGGAAACCTTTCTTACCTACAAGGGGCACGAATATAACTCCCCCTTTAGCTTCTTTTTTTAGCTCGTCGGTTTTTGTCACAAGATACAGTTCCTGGTAGTATTTCCCAACCGGAATGACCAATTTGCCCCCGACTTTGAGCTGGTCGGTTAACGTATCAAGTATTTCAGGCGAGGCGGCTGCAACGCTTATCCTGTCGTAGGGCGCAAAGCCGGGAAGCCCGAGAGAGCCGTCTTCGACTATTACGGTCACGTTCTTAATTCCCGCTTTTTTAAGGTTATCGCGGGCAAATGATGCAAGGGACTCTATTACTTCAACGGCATACACATGCCCGCTTCCGGCAAGTATTGCCATCACGGCAGCATGGTAGCCTGAACCAGCCCCGATCTCAAGAACGTTCATTCCATCCCGGATATCAAGGAGATCGCACATTATAGCGACCATATGGGGGGCTGAGATGGTCTGCCCCCATCCTATGGACAGAGGATAATCCGCATATGCATTCCTTTGTTCTTTTTCAGGGACGAACTGGTGTCTTGGGACGCGTTTCATGGCATCCAGCACCCGTTCGCTTATGCCGTGCTGCCGCAATTCCTCTATCAACCTGTTTTTCCGGACTTCAAACTCCATACCGACTCCCGTTTTTTAATCACAACCCGCTCGCCGCCTGCTCTTGAAATCCTTTTGGGCTCCCTGATTCCAGAGTCAGCGTAAATGCGCCGAATATCCTTTGCTTTAATCGCAACGCCTTTCCTGCTTTTAAATCCCCCGCCCCTTATTTTTATCCGAATAATCTTTAATTTACGGTCATTTATCTCTACTTTTTCCCCGATAACAAATTCACGATCACCAGGCACACGCATCTCTATGGATTCGGTAGTCTCCCTGTGGCTTACGGCAATTTTCACGAGGGCTTCATCGATCGCGCGCGCCCATACTGTTTTAATGTCTTCCGCGGAGGCTTCTTCCATTCGTTTATCCCCGACCTCAAGAGAAATAACCTGTACAAGAGCAGCTTCGCCGGTTGCTTCATCGTCTATAATGAGTTCATCGCCTTTCCTGATTGTACCGGAAAGCATGGCTCTTGTATGAATCGACACCTTTCCTTTACTCACAATAACCCTTACAAGCTCTTTTTTGAGTGTTTTCTCTTTATGGACCGACCTGCACTCCTCACATTGCAGAAGTACATCCCTGGTACCTTTCAGGATAATATGGGAAACAGGTGTTTCTGGTGAACATGAAGGACACGGGACTTCGATTTTTTCCATATCTCATCATTAGAGGCTTTCTACATATAAATATCTAATAAGCACACATATAAGGTGGAGTAAGATATATTTAAATAGAAAGATAACTTAGAGAGGTTAATCGGAGGTAAAGGTATGAGGCTGAGCAAACAAAGTTTAATTCTCGCAACAATTGTACCGCTGATATTTGGAGTAATAATACTTTGGAAATACATAGAGGCAATAAACATATTGTATGACCTAAAGCAATCCACATTTCAAATATATGATCAAGCAGTAGTTATAGGTGTTTTTTCAATCCTAACATTCGCAGTGTACTGGTGCGTAATGATGTACCTGATATATCTGCTCCAGGAGAATCTCATTATACTGGATGCCAATCTTGATAAGGCAGCAGACATTGGTGCCAAACACCTTACAGAATCAAAGAACCTGCTGAACCAGGTTATAGCCATCCTGAAAAGATACGAATCAAACCAGTAATATGCCAAAAGCATATTACTAATTTTTTTTATTAACAACAAAATGGACATTTTTCATAACAGACGGCAAGAGTGCAAAGAATTATATAAAAAATCAATCCTCACAGCACCATTTTTCGTGCATATCCGATGAGACCGCCTGCATCTACTATCCCGCGCACGAAATCGGGAAGGGGCGTGGCTTGATAAGTCTCGTGCTTCGTGGTATTGGTGATTATCCCGGACTCGAAATCAACATCTATGTGGTCACTTTCTTCGATTTTATCGGTATCTGCGCACTCAAGGAGCGGAAGCCCGATATTTATGGCATTCCTGAAAAAGATGCGGGCAAAGGATTTTGCAATGATGCATTTTACCTTTGCACCCCGAAGCGCCAGGGGCGCATGCTCTCTTGAGGAGCCGCATCCGAAGTTCCTGCCTGCGACGATGATATCTCCCTCCTTCACGCCGCTTGCGAATTCAGGGCGCACGCCTTCAAAGGCGTGTTTTGCAAGCTCTTCGGGCTTATTTATTGTAAGGAATTTGCCTGGGATGATGGCGTCAGTATCTATATCGTCCCCGAATTTCCAGACGTTTGCCGGGAGTTTCAGGTCGGTTTCAAGGTCTACTGTGAGTTTTTGCTTCATGACGGGCTGAATTGGCTGGAAGGGTAATAAGATTTATTCCATTTAATGGTTGAATTATGACCGATAATATCGGTCAAAAATAATCAAAAGTGACCGATAAATTTATTTGCGGCAAGGGAAATACTGCTGGCTATGAACAACGAAACAATAATAGAAATATTGAGCGGCT
>CAYSLW010000006.1:0-20631 GCA_964431955.1 uncultured Candidatus Methanoperedens sp.
CAGATACAGGCGCATCCTTCGTGAACCAGTATGTGCAGCTTCCTGTGAAGCCCTGTTTGAAGATGGGGCGCGGATGCCCTTTGTTTTCGTCAAATACTGTGTTCACCATCACAGAATGAGTTCTATATGCCTTTGCATCTGGTTTTTCCACAAGATACCTCTCAATATCATCATCTGAGAGTGCAAGCCTCATTTCTTCGGGGCACACGCTGTTCCACTTCGATTGTAGTGATCTGAAAACAGCCAGCCTATGAGGGAACATCTCAGTAACCTCGCTGTTCCTGTACTGGATGCATGTGGGGCTTCGGAAATCAAAAAAAAGCTTCGGGCGGATATATCTTGATGCATATTCAAATATCTCTTCAAAGGTCTTAGTTGTGCTTGAAAAATCTTCGATCATGAGTTCTCCGCCTTCAAGGTCAAGATTTCGTCGATCAAAGATAAGTGGCTTCACCATTGCCTGGAATATCTTTGTCTCAGCAGGGTCTGTCACACCTATATGGAACATGTACCTCTCACCCGGCGCCACCCTCTTGAAGTTGGGGCGGTCGCTTCTGAAGAATTTGCCCTTCAGCCCGCTTAAATGGATAGAACTTCTGGATGAATCATGTACAAGGCTGCTTGCTTCATCATCCGCCTCTTTCATGCATGAAAGGAGGGATGAGTACAGCCTGTACCCTTCGCTTGATGGGATATCGAATTCTGATAGAGGTCTCGTGGTGATCTTGATCTGCTGCACCATGCAGATTACCTATGAGATGCCTTATATATAAAGTTTCCCAAATATTGAAATAGTTTCATAATTTTGCATATTCTCTATTGATTTGCAGAAATTTGAAATATAAAACTTAATATGCAATAAATGCATAATTCAATCTGATGAAAACTTATATCTCGACCATCGGATTCGACATTTCCCAGATCATCTCTCTGATAGTCAAATACGGCATCGAGAAAGGCGACCGCTTCGTGCTCATACGACCTGAAGAAGAGAATGACCAAAGGGCTGAAAATACGCTGAAAGAGATTCAGAAATTCACAAATCAGATACACCATGAGATCAAAATCGAGGTATTCCGTGTTCCTCATAAGGATTTTGAAGGGTGTGTGATAAAACTGATGAACCTGATTAGTTCCCAGGAGGGTGATATCATAGCCAACATATCAGGCGGTCCGCGCGAGGTCCTCGTTCCCTTTGTGGTTGCCTGCCTTGTGAATTCTTATAAAATAAAGAACACGGTCTCTTTCAGCGATATGGATAGAATGGCTCGTGAGATATCGCTTCCCCGGATAACCAGTATATTGGATGAAAAAACAAAGCGCATATTGTCAGATATATCAGAACATCAGCCCACAACGATCACTGAGATAGCAAAAAGGACAAAACTCTCGGGAAGTACGATCTCACGATTCATAACAAGACTTGAGGATATGAATGCTGTTCTGATCGCGCAGAAGGGCAAGATAAAAGAGATTACCGTATCATTCACAGGTAATGTCTTATTGAGGAGCGGCTGGTGTATGCCATTCTTAGAGGTTACGGAAAAATAACAAAGCTAAATTTGCGTTTCCAAAACAATAAAATATCTGCGTTCATCTGCGTTTATCTGCGGTTTGTTCTTCAAAATAAATTTATGCACCCGCGCCGGGATGCGGCAATGTCTCAAAAACCAGTGATTTCAAAAATTATCACAGACGCAGATTTCGCAGATTGACGCGGATGCCACTTAAATCTGTGTTAATCAGCGTAAAACTTTAAGAAAGTTTTATCAAACGAGGGGTATGCAAAGCATACCCCAACACTGCGTAAACCGAAGTTTCGGTTTATCTGTGTCTTAAAAATCACTGGAAAATGATACAGTGCCCCGGGATGCCCTGTTTTTTCAAAACGGAGTCGTGTGACTGCAAACAATAAGCGTTGTGAGATTTGCCTACAGGTATGTTGTTCTGCGAACTGTTAACACCTGTTTATTTAAATGATCATGCCAGAAGCCGCGCCACAGCATATGCAGGGAATACTTTTGATATTTCCTTTCCATATTTTTCTGATAGTAAGACTATATCCAACCCGAGTTCCCCCGCTGCTCTTTTTGCCAGGAATTCGCCCATGCCGCAAGCCACTATAATGTTCAAATCATGCCGCTTCGCCACTTCGCGCAGAGCATCCGTGATATCCTTTACCTGCTTTTCCATAACCTGCTGCGCTACCGAAACCAGTTCTTCTTCTCCTATCTCGGTTGGGTCTGCGCACACCACGCGCGCAAGCCTTCGTTTTGCATCAAGCATTGTTTTTCCTGCCCCGTCAGGAGTCTCGCAGGTATATTCTTCCACCGAGATCATGCCAAGAACCATGTACGCATCTGCCGTTACAGCGAACAGCTCAGATGAAGTGCGCCAAGTTGCGCCATTTATCTTAACTGTACCAAGAATTGCAGCGATGTTTGTGCGCAGCACACCTGAGTAAACAAGCTCGTTACTTTTCAGGCGTTCAAAATCCGTCCTGCCTGCATGAGGTGCACCCTCTTTTATAGGAATTATATCTGTGGTAGTTGACCCTATATCCACGAATATGCAATGCTCATAATCCTTTCCGACCAGAAGCGCCGAAGCCGTCCAGTTGGCTGCCGCTATACTGCGTTTTTTTTCTTTTGTAAAAACCCCGCTGCTGTCCATGAAATAAGCATTAGAAAAGGCATTGTTTACAGCATCGACGATATATGATATGCCGGTTTCCTTGTCAGGAAAACAGTCAGCAAGCTCTCCGGTTATCACCACACCGACTTTTTGTGGTTTTAAGCGCCTTGAGATATCCAGTAGCGCATCGGGTAGCCTTGTGTTCTTCCAGAGTGGGATATAATGCAGTTCTACGAGCCTGCCGTCACTGGATGCTGCCTTGGTGTTTGCGCCTCCGATATCGATGCCGAGAATCATATGGTATGAGTCGGGTTAGTAGTTAAAAAAGGTTATGATTGTAATAGCGTACACTGGAAACGCTGGGATGAACACAGGCGCGCACCTTGACGGGGGCGTTGTCATCGCGGAGGGGGCGGCAGGTGAGTTTGCGGGCGCATACATGAAGAAGGGCATGCTGATTTTAAAGGATGTGAAAGTCATCACAAATTATGGAATCAGGAATGTATGAATACAAAGAATAAAGAAGTATCAAAGTAAAATGAGCTAAATATGCGCAGCTACAAAGATTACCAACAAATCCTCACTCGGTTCAAGCAATCACTTCTGGAAAGATTCGGCGGCAACCTCATCTCCCTCGTCCTCTACGGCTCTGTCGCAAGAGGCACGGCAGGAAACGAAAGCGACATCGACCTGCTCATAATCCTGAAAGATGCCCCCGATTCTTATTATAAGCGCCTCGAACCTGTGGTAGATATTGAGTTAAAACTGCGAAAGGAAGCCTATGAAACTATCGGCGCCGCGCCGATGTTCAGCAGCATCGTATTATAAATAAAAGCAAAATCGAGATATTAATAAAATATGCCCCCAATCTTCGAAATCCTCCACAAAGACATCTGCGGGCGCATCGGACGCCTGGAAACCCCCCATGGCGTAGTGGAAACGCCCACCATCATGCCCGTGGTCAACCCCAATATCCAGACCATCAAGCCATCAGAACTTCGCAAGTTCGGCGCCGAGATTATTATAACAAATTCATATATAATTTATCGCAAGCCAGAACTCAGAGAGCGCGCCAAAAGCTTGGGATTGCATTCTTTTCTTGGTTTTAACGGTCCGATAATGACGGATTCCGGCTCTTACCAGTTATCTGTTTACGGCGAGGTGGAAGTCGGGAATATTGAAATAGTCCGGTTCCAGCAGGAAATCGGCTCGGACATCGGTGTCCCACTGGACATACCAACGCCTCCGGATGTTTCCCGACAGCGCGCCGAATCTGAGCTTGAAATCACAATCGAGAGAGCAAAAGAAGCCCTTGAATTGAAAAAAGACATGCTTCTGGCTGCACCTGTACAGGGTTCCACGTTTCCTGATCTGAGGGAGAAGGCTGCGCGCAGGCTTTGCGTTGGCGATTTTGACATCTATCCTCTCGGCGCAGTAGTGCCGCTCATGGAATCATACCGCTACTCTGACCTTGTGGATGTTATTGTAGCCTCAAAAAAAGGTCTCCCACCTTCATCGCCAGTACACCTCTTCGGCGCCGGACATCCCATGATGTTTTCTCTTGCAGTAGCACTGGGCTGCGATTTGTTCGATTCTGCCTCTTACGCCCTGTATGCTAAGGAAGGCAGGTATATGACAGTACGGGGTACGTATCACCTGAATGAACTCCAGTACCTGCCCTGCTCCTGCCCTGTATGTACTTCTTATAATGCAGACGAATTGATAAAAAGCGAGAATCGAGAAGAACTGCTCGCGCGCCACAATCTCTATGTGACCTTCGCAGAGATAAGGGAAGTCAGGCAGGCAATACGAGAAGGAAGCCTCTGGGAACTTGTGGAACAGCGATGCAGGGCGCATCCGCAGTTGTTAAACGGGCTTAAGCGCATGTTTTATTATTCGGAACGGCTCGAGCAGTTCCAGCCTGCGCCACGCTCTACCTTCTTTTATAGCGGCCCTGAATCAGCTCTTCGACCTGAGGTTGTGAGATCAACGAGAAGGCTTAAAAATTTGTCACTTTTTGGTAGAGTGCTTATCAGGACAAAAAGGCTTGACAACGAAGATGAATTCGATTGTTTGCTTGATTTTAAGCCCCCCTTCGGTCCGTATCCCCTGGAGCTAAAGGAAACGTATCCTTTCAACGCCGAGGTAACACATGAGCCTGATTATGAATCTTTAACTGTCGCACTTCAAAACATGCTGGAGCTGATGGAACTTAATCCTGATTCTGAATTCACTGTCGTGTTAGATGGTCTGCCTGAACATCCTTTAATGAAAGAAATCCACAACCTTTTGTCCCAACGCAAGTAGACTATCTGCGTTCATCTGCGGTTCGATTTTTCCCCTTCCCCGCTGCCGCAATAATCGGCAGCGTAATCGTGGCATCCGAATACACGGTCACACACCTCGCATTCTCGCCGACCTTGCCCCACGAGCGCGCCTCATCAAGCGTGGCGCCAGACAGACCCCCCGTCTCAGGTCTGTCCATCGTAAGCTGGATGGCATAATCAAATGACCTTGGCGTAACAAGCATGGACTGGAGAATAAAGTTCTTGGGCACCCCGCCCCCTATTATCACAACGCCAGCGCGCTTTGCCTCATAGCACCGGTCAATCAATCCACGCATATCATCGAATACATCAACATTGAGAGGCTTTGTCTGTTTGTATAACCATGCCTGCAGCCCTATAATCGAGTCCTGGATCGCAGGGCAGTACACAGGTATGCGCATATCGTAAGCACTTTTTAAAATCGAGTTATCGTCATCAAGCTTGGCGCCGATGTGCGAGAGTAATTGGGTTATCGAGAGTTTATCAGGGATTTCTTTGAAAATCGACTGCATCTTCTCCTCAAAATCCGTAAAATGATGTTCAGGCAGGAAAACATCGTAGATTCTGTTGACAGCATCATGTTTTAACTTTACATCGTCAGCGACATCAGTACCCTTGTAATGTCGAAGCCCCATCGACTCGATGATGTCATGAACAAGGTTTGCACCTGTGGTTACAAGAATATCAATTTGCTTATCCCGTATCATATCGCTCACAATCTGCCTCATGCCAGCAGGCACCATCGCACCTGCAAGCCCGAAGAACTTGGTGCAATCTTTATCGTTCACCATTTCCCTGTATATACTCACGGCGACGTTTAGGCGCCCAGCCCCGAAGGCGCAGTCGGAGAAAGAATCCACGAGCTGGCTCACTGTCATATCGTGTGTTATCTTAACGTGCCTGATGGGTATTTGAAGTTCCATATTTTTATCTAAAACACTTTACACAGGATAAAATAATATCCTTTTCGCCTGTCAATCTTTTTGCAAGCTCGACCCCGCTGGCTAAATCCTCAGCATAATGAATATTGTTTTCAGTATTAACAAGGGGCTTCATTCTCGCTCCCACAAGTACCAGAGCCTCAAGTTCACCTAAATGCTTTTGAATAAATCGTTCAACGCCTTCTGGGTCAAGCCCTTCGCATACCTCTTTTGCCTCCTCACCGAGCACCATGACGATTCGCGCCCCCTGCGCTTTTGAAAATAAAAGCGCCTTCTCCGTAACCTGAATGTCCATCCCTGAGTTTGAGTTGTCTATCAGTATCCTTCCTTCGAGTGCTGTTTTCTTCATACGCCCCTCAGCGCCGCGGAATTCCCTTATTGCGTTCTCGATAATCCCGGCGTCGAGATTCATAGCCAGCGCCGCGGCAGTTGCGCATGCAAATGCCGTCTTATATGCACTTATGTCGTAATCCAGAGCTTCAGGAATATGTATCCTGCCCTTTTTCTCCCCAAGAAAATAGGCGATTGTATTTGCATCTTCATAATACACATTGCACGAGGCATTAATATCATCTGAAAACGAAATAATGTTTACATCCCTTCTACACGCACCGAAAAACCTCAATGCATCGTTGTTTATCACAAGTGTGCTTCCTGGCTTTGCATTAAGTATCATCTGGCGCTTTGCATCGCTTGCCAGTTTCGTGTTATTGGCGATTTTATAGTCATTGGCAATCGTGGTTATAACGCCTATATCGGCACAGCCTGTTCCTCCGAGTGAGATTTCGGATATTAGCACGTCGAATTCAATTCCTGCTTCGCCAATGCAATCAAGTGCAGATAGTATGTTCGCGGGCGTTATGCTCAGTCCTTTTTTTATTAGTTTTTTAGTGCTCCAATCTTCCAAGCCACGACTTGTGTGCGATACCACTTTTTTTTCCCTGCATAAAATCTCTGCCAATAGAACAACTGTGCTTGTTTTTGCCCTCGTGCCTGTTATCTCGATCAGGGTTTTATCTTTCAGGCTGTATTCGGATAAAATTTCCCCTGCTGCTGCATGATGCGATAACACAGGGATGTTGTTATTAAGCGCATCCGCAAGCATGGGATAATTATTATCAAGATGTACAGGCGAAACTATAACATCAAAATCCGTTGCTTTCAGGGCATCCTGAGTGGCATTAATACCCTCGCTTTCTAAACCTTTTAATTCTTCCGGGCTTTGGGTCTTATATACATCTACTGCAGCTACCGAGCTTACGAGCTTCTTAAGCTTCTTGGCTATTATCTTGCCGCCATGGGTTAAGTCAAGTACAGCTATCCTGAACGAACTTTTAAAGTGCATCATTTTAAGAGAGCTTCTTTAGCCCTCTTGAACGCCACTTCGGCAATTAATTCGTCAACTCCAAGAGGCTCTGAATAAACAAGCGTAACCTCTCTGCCATCGAGTCTTATTTTGGTTTTTCTGGACTCCCTGCTTATGCCGAGAATCTGGGGAATATCTTCCATTGTATGAACCCCATGTGCTAAGAAAATAGGGACAGCTACTATCGTGGAAACGCCAGTGCCCTTGAAAGCCTCCAGCCCTTCCTTCATTGTAGGTTTATTCATATTCATGAAACCTGTCCTGACCACCGCATTCTTGAACTTTTTTGCAATCAGCTCAGCTACGCCTGTAACTACTTCCTTATTATGTGGGTGCTTGCTTCCATGCCCGAGCGCAAGTATTCCGATTTTTTCAATCATAAAATCCTCGTTTAATCAGTCCCCGTATTTAAATACGGGGTCTAAGAGTTTTTATAGGGGTTGCCTCTTATAACACTTTTGATTGGGCAACTGCAAAAATTATAAGCATTGAAGAGAATCTAATGAATAAAATCATGCCAAAAAAAATTTATTTATTCCTGCTTGCGTTCTTCTTCATAATCCCTGCTTATGCTGAAGAATCTCTGGATACCCTCACAGTTCCTGCTTTCGGACCAAAGGACACAGGCACTTCTGTTAACTCCTCCATAGCGCTTGAGAGCGGCTCTGAGTACAAAATAATCGTCTCAGGCACATACCAGTTCAAGGTAGGCGCTGACTGGGGGTATGCGGATGCACAGTACAGAATGGGCGCAGGAAAAAGTTACAACCAGCCTTTTAACTCCATCGAGTTCGATGGAGAACGTGTTAAAGCAAATATTGACGATGTGGCGAATCATACCTACACATTCTTCAAAACAGGCAGTGGTAAAAAGCTCAGGTTGAGCATATACGATACCTATACCACAGGAGAAAGAGGGGAGTATGATAACAACGCAGGCTCTTTAAAAGTGGAAATATACAGGCTGAATACCATAGTCCTGACAAGAACCATTTCCCCTGAGTACACGGAACTTGGCAACACCACAACCATAACCCTTACCTTAAAAAACACTGGTAGAGCTGAGCTCGCTAACATCACGGTTTCTGATACCATTCCAGAAGGTTTCACGCTAGTGAGCGGCAGACCGGAGAAGAATTACGACCTTCTAAAACCCCATGATTCAAGAATTTTTCAGTATGTGGTAAAACCCTCTGAAACAGGCACTTTTACAATGGAACCTGCGAGAGTTTCGTATTATGATAAAGATGGCTCTATTCATGAAGGTAAATCCGACATCTCAAAAATTGTCGTTATCCCATCAAGTAAACCCTCACCCACTCCGCCTTCAAATGCAAGCGTGCAGTTGCATGGTGAGAAAACTGACGTAGTTGTTGGAGAAGATATACTTCTGAGGCTTTCTGCAGTGAACCTTATAACAAAGCCTGTAATGCATGTTCAGGTCATCATCCTCCCTCCTTCTGGCATGAGCGTCACTTCCTCCGATTTCGTTCAATCGGGCGCAGGTCAGTTCACCACTACCTATGAGATTCCACCTGGAAAAGGAAGGGACATAGAGGTCAGGATAATGTCAAACCAGGTGGGCGAGTTCGAGGTGCAGGGAAGGATAGTTTATTACTTTGATGACATAGCAAACGCTGAGGATTACACGCTACGGCTTCCCATAAGGGTAAGGCAGGATAACCAGCCTACGCCTGCCAATACTCAAAATAATAAAAAGTGGCTCCCGGGTTTTGAAGTGCTGCTAGCTATCATAGGGCTATTGGTGCTGTATTTAATCGGAAAACGATAAGTGGATTTGCTAACACAGCATCTGCGTTCATCCGCGGTTAATATAGGTCATAATTTACCTGTGTTTGCGGAGTACAAGATATTTTATTGCAAGCAGTCCTGCGATGGCAAACACAATCTCAAAGCCCGGCCCCCTGGGTATCATGGGGCGTGATGGTGCCTGCTGTTCTTGAGGTTTTTCAGCCCCCTGAATTGATTTTGAAGGAGTGCTTGCTGGAGCAGGTGGTGTCGGTGTTGCTACTTGTGTTACTGATACCGGCGTAACGCCAGGTGTTACACCAGGGATTACGCCGGGCGCTGGAACGGGTGCTGCCTTTGCCTCTACTGCCGTAGTGCCTGTCATATTCCATGGAACCTCAACGAAAAGCGAAGTGTAAGGCGTCACGAACTTGAACTGCAGTGAAATGCCTGTTATGTCGTTTGCAAGGGTACCTGTCTCGCCTTCCACGTCTATTCTATCCATCAGCTTTTTTATTTTTGTGTATGCCCAGAGCCTTGGAATGAAGGAGTTCTCAGGCTTTGAGTTAACGTTGAATGACTGCTTGAAATTTCTGTTTCCTGTGCGAGTTACTGCGGCGATATCTGATGTTATTGTGCTTGCGCCTGAATATTTGCCCACTACGATAGCATCAGAACCGGAGAAAAGACTGTTCTGCCCTGTATTCACGAGGTCAGAGACACCATTGTATGTGAACTTCATGTCTGTAATGAGAGGGGTAGAAATTGTTTTGTAGAAATTTGTCATCTCCTCCTCCACTTTGCCTTCCTGGAAAAACCTATGTGCTTTGCCATAATTTTCAAGGCTCAAAGCTTTGAGGAAATCGTAGTTCGCCTCGTCCTCTATCCCGAAGGCGATGGTGAATATGGAAACCTCTGCCCTGTTAGCTTCCCTGACGTTCTTTCGTATCACATAAGGAGAAGTAACATCCACGGTAGGTGCTCCATCTGTGAGAAACACTATAATCGGAACGCGTTTGCTTGCGTTTGTGAACATGCTCAGGGTATCAAGCAGAGCCTGATTAATATTCGTGCCCCCGCCTGCCTCGAGGCTGTTCACGAAGTTTGCTGCATCCGCTTTGTTCTTTGCATTCGCTTCCATGAGCGTCCTTGAGTAGGTTCTCATAGAAGAGTCGAAAAATATCACATTGAAATAATCATCAGGAGGAAGGTCTGAAATGATGCTTGTGAATACCTTCTTCACCTGCGCAATTTTTTCTCCGCCCATGGAGCCAGATTTATCGATTACAAAAATGATGTCCTTGCTCAGCGCTGCTGTTCCAAGGTCTGCCTCGGTGGGAGAGAAAACGTGCATCATGTAGCCCTGATAGAACAGCATGTCGCCGTTGAGAGGGGGATTGCCTGTGGTGTAGATGACAGTGAGGTCTTTATCAGGGAGAGCATTCGCTTTATAGGTTACCTGCGCTTTTGTGGTTGAGAGGTATTTTACACCTGCTCCTGTAAAGCCAGGGGTTTCAAGTGTTGTGATGTCGTTGAGGTTTGTGATGCTCAGGTTAACTGAAAGGTCATTCACCTTATGCGCTGTATCTGTTTCTCGGAGGTAAACGACGTACTCGTATTTGCCCAGAATTTTTTTCACTGCCTGCTCGTATTTAAAGCGAACAATTATGCTCTGCTTCGGCGCAAAGCTGAGAGAATACGAAAAGAGATTTTTCTTCCTTGTTTCAAGTAATCCTGCAGGTTTACCCTGCGAAGCTGCCTGCTCGAATTTTTGCTTTGCTTCTTCCTTTGGAAGCACATCAGCCTTATATTCCTTGCCCTCAATAATCAAAGAAAAACCTGAGATGAAAGCCTCGTCAGGTATTAGAAACTTGAACTCATCCTCCGCAGGAATTTCGAGGTTGTTGCTCAGCTTTTCTTCAACCGTGGTTATGGCGTAGCCGTTATTAACTTCTGCGTTGATGTTCAGATAATCCACAACTGGCTGGGCTGCTGCTACCTGAGCAAATGCCGATCGTTCAGTATAAGTATTTGTCAACCTTACCTTATCGCTTGTTGCGTCTGCCCAAATACTATCCACATTGGTGCTGAAAAACACTGCGTAACCAGATTTATAATTATATACTTGCCCTTCTACTAAAATCGTATCATCTAATTTTACCCCTGAATCAGAGAGAACTAGCCAAACTTGTTTGGGGGTAGCTTTTGCATCAATTGATTGAGCAGTTATTGAAAATCCATTACCTAAGTCCCATGTCTCTCCAACTGATAAATCTCTTGAGCCAAAATTAGCAGCTCTAACATCCTGGATGAGTATTATAAAAAATAGCATTGAAATTACTAAGGCGAGTTTTAATATACGAGTTAATTCTTTCAATTCATTCTTATAATTCATATCTAATCCCACGCCTTCTTACAAGAGAAATGATGATCAACTTTTGCATCTATACCTACCTCTCCATTTTTGATTTTAGCATTAATTAATCTTGTGGTCAAAATTGGCAAAAGGGACGATGAATTGAAACTGCATGAACACCTGTAACCTGTATTTGCTAAACTAGTGCTGTGTATCTTAAATAAGGTAGATTATATTCATCCGCAGAATGTGTGATAAAAACAATGAGCGTGAAACCGAATTTCATAACAAACTTCTCTGGAAGTTCGTATCAGTTCGTATTAGTTCGTTGTTTAAAATCCTGCCACCGCATATCAGAAATAATACGGAATGCCTATAATATACATCATTTCAGATACAGAACAATAGTACCCAACTTTTCTGTTCCACAGCCGGTCTTATTCAATATAGATTTATACGATGAATATGTGATATGCCATTCTATGCGAATAATGATCCTCAGGCTAGGACATAGAATCCAGAGAGACCAGAGAATTACAACGCATGTAGCTCTGACAGCAAGAGCTTTGGGAGCAGAGGGCATGCTTCTTGCGTCCGAGGACGAAGGCATTGGGAAAAGCCTCAACGAGGTAGCAGAAACATGGGGGGGCTCATTTTACGTAAAAAGAGTTAAGAACTGGAAAAGTGAAATAAAAAAATGGAAAGAAAGTGGAGGCAAGGTGCTGCATCTAACTATGTACGGCATCAACCTTCCTGATATTATAAATGAAATAAAAACCGAAAATCTCATGCTCGTTGTTGGCGCCGAGAAGGTCCCGCCCGACCTCTACAAGCTTGCGGACTGGAACGTGGCAATTGGAAACCAGCCGCACTCTGAGGTAGCAGCTCTCGCAATAACCCTTGACAGGCTGAAGGCGGCGCTGGGTAAAGATGCATTAAAGGCACGTTTTGCAGGCGGTGAGCTTGAGGTCGTTCCTAAAAGGGCAGGAAAAGAGGTAAAAGGTAGATGAAAGTTTTAGTTATAGCCAATAATGCCCGCAGTATCGTTTGCTCTGCAAGAAAAGCCGGACATACCGTATATGCTATTGATCGGTTTGGTGATGTGGATTTGCTCAGGTGCTCAGATAAAGCTGTGGTTCTTAACTACAGCACAGAGAATAAATTGCATGAAATTATCGCTTCTTTTGGTGAGGTTGATGCTGTAATCCTCGGACCGGGTTTTGAGAAACTAAGATTAAAAAATACATTCAACAACCCGATTGAAATCATGGAAGAAGTGAGTGATAAATCAAAGCTTCCGAAAAAACTAAAATCAATGGGCATCCCGCATCCTGAAACAGAACCAATAAGCAGGGCAGGATGTTTAAGATTTCCGCTTATGCTCAAACCAAAGCTGGGTTCGGGAGGAATGCGGAATATGATTGTAAGAAGCGAGGAAGAACTGAGTATTTTTAAAGAGAGAAACGACGCTTGTGAGTTCATAGCCCAGGAATTTGTGCAAGGGATGCCATGCAGCGCTTCTGTGATAAGCACCGGAGATGATGCGGTTGTGGTTGCTTTAAACGAACAGTTGATAGGAATTCCCTGGCTGACAAGGTTACCTTTTGCTTATTGCGGCAATATCACGCCTTTTCATACAAAATTCAGTAATGAAATGATACATTATGCAGAGCAAATAGCTCTGGAATTTGGGCTTCTGGGTTCAAACGGCATAGATTTCATTCTTTCTGAAAATGGCATTGCGGTTATCGAGGTCAATCCGCGCTTCCAGGGAAGCATAGATACTGTGGAACAAGCTATGGGAATGAACATTTTCGATGCGCATATCAAATCCTTTGCAGGAGAGCTTCCACAACTAAGGGAACCTGTATGTTTTGCCGCAAAGACCATTGTATATGCAAATAAGAACGTCGTGATAGACAAAAAAATCCAAGATGCGGTCACAAGATATATGAATATGGGGCAGGCAGCCGATGTTCCGCAACCGGGATATGTGATTTTACCCGATGAGCCAATAACCACGATGCTCGCAACTGCCGAAACTCGCTCGCTGGTTTTAGGAAAGGTTAATGAATCTTCGCGTTATATCAAAGGCATGTCGGAAGCTTAAAGTCCTATAAAAACAAGAAAAGTATGGTGATATTTTGGTTGATTTAAATGACCCTGTTATTAAAGGCTATCTCGTAAATCTTGTAGGGGAAGAAGGGCTTAAAGTCGTGAAGAATATGCCAGGAGGCGAGGTTACAGATGAAAAGATCGCAGAGGCAACGGGAGTTTTACTGAATATCGTCAGGCGGACGCTCTTCATTTTATATGAGAACAGGCTTGCAGTTTATCGCAGGGAAAGAGATTCGGATAGCGGGTGGCTGACCTATCTATGGAAACTTGACCTTGGCAATCTAAACAGCCAGTTTGAGCTTGAAGCGAAAAAACTTTTGAAAAATCTCAAAACCAAGCTTGAGTTTGAGGAAGATAAAGTATTTTATATATGCGAAAAAAAAGATGGGCGTTTTCTTTTTGAACAGGCGGCTGAACTGGAGTTCATCTGTCCAATCTGCGGCGGGGACTTGAAATACCAGGAAACTGAGCCAGCAATAAAAGCCTTGAAACAAAGAATTTTCAAACTTGAATGAAACAGATGCGATAGCCCTACTCGTTAAATGCGGATGTTCCCGCGATGTGATTGAGCACAGCAAGACCGTGGCGGAATATGCCAGGGAAATCGCAGCGAGCATAATAAAGAACGCAAAAAAGAAAGGGCATCCATTAAATATCGATATAGATGCTGTTTTTCTGGGGGGTTTGCTCCACGATATAGGCAGGTCAAAAACACATGGTATAGACCACGCAGTTACCGGCGCGGCAATAGCGCTTCAAAACGGGTTGGGCGACAAAGTTGTAAATATTATAGAGCGGCATATAGGTGCGGGAATTACGGTGGATGAAGCATCGGTTCTTGGGCTTCCGCAGAAGGATTATCTACCTGTTGCGGTTGAGGAGAAAATAGTAGCGCATGCTGACAATCTTGTTTTCGGTTCGAGAATCGGCACTCTGGATGAGCTGGTTTTGAGTTTGAGAAAAAAGCGGCTTGATGGGAAGATAATCCAGCGCATTATCGAATTAAATAATGAGATTTGTGCTATGATGCGCTAGTTTTACTTAAGGCGCTTTTTATAATATCTATGTACTCTTCTTTTAATGAGTATACTATGGGTGTTTTGTAGGATTCCTTGTAGGCATGTAGAATCCCAAGTTTTGAGTGGATGTATCCTAAGGTTGAAGCAACCGCGCTGTAGGAAACCTTGAATTTGCGGCTAAGTTTATGATACAGTACGTCTACAGTCACTTTCTTTAATTTTAGCAATATATCGATTATGGCTTTCCGGATGCCATCAATATCGAGCTCAAGATACATCTCAAGGCGTCTTTTTATTCTAAACCTGAGCGACTCCATCGTATCACCCCTGATTTTTAGTGAAAGGTTATCTTTTATAATATATATACTTTTCTACAATTGATTTTTAAATGAATAGTTATAATATGTCAGAGAAAAAGCCTTTATACAATAAAACGCTATTGAGATGCGATAACTATGACAAATGTGAGGAATCGTCTTTTACACCATTGAATCGCTCAGGAACAAAAAAATAAGTATTTTTGATACCACACTCCGCGACGGGGAACAGACCCCGGGGGTATCGATCACCCGGGATGAAAAACTGCAAATCGCACGGCAGCTCGATAAACTGGGTGTGGATATAATCGAAGCCGGTTTCCCCATGTCTTCTGAAGGAGAAAAAACTTCAGTAAAGAAGATAGCTGATGCCGGGCTTGGGGTGCAGGTATGCGGACTGGCGAGAGTCATAAAATCCGATATAGATGCGTGCCTTGACTGCGGTGTGGATATGGTACATACCTTTGTTTCCACATCGGATGTCCAGCGCATATCAACCATTAAAAAAAGCAGGGATGAAGTATATAAGATGGCTATCGATGCCGTCGAGTACATAAAAGACCGCGGCGCAAAATGCATGTTCTCTGCCATGGACGCCACTCGAACGGATGCGGATTATCTCATCAATATCTATAAAGGCGTACAATCCGCAGGCTGCGATATTATAAACGTGCCCGACACCGTGGGCGTTATCGTGCCTTCTGCCATGTATAAATTGATAAGCGAGATTGCATCGAATATCAAAATACCCATTGATGTTCACTGTCACAATGATTTCGGGCTGGCTGTGGCGAACAGTCTTGCAGCAGTAGAAGCCGGGGCTTCGCAAGTTCAAGTAACAATGAATGGTCTGGGCGAGAGAGCAGGAAATGCCGACCTTGCCGAGACTGTTATGGGGCTGCATTCACTGTACGGTGCAAAAACCAATATAAATACGCAGTACATAGTTGAGACTTCGCATCTGGTTGAGAGATTGACAGGGGTACGCATGCCCCCGACAATGCCCATAGTAGGTGAGAATGCTTTTGCCCATGAATCCGGTATCCATACCCATGGGGTGCTCATCAGGACAGATACCTTCGAGCCCGGGGTTATGACTCCTGAAATGGTGGGTCATAAAAGGCGCATCGTACTGGGCAAGCATGCGGGCAAACATGCTGTGAAGCAATCCCTGGAGAACGCAGGCATCCGGCCTACGGACGCGCAGTTGAACGAGATACTCAAGCGCATAAAAGACATAGGCGACAAAGGGAAACGCGTTACCGATGCAGACCTGTTTGCCATTGCAGAATCCATAATAGGCACCACATCGAAAGGTGAGCAAGCAATCGTATTGAAAGAAGTGTCTGTCATGACGGGGAATATCATTACTCCCACTGCAACCGTAAAAGCAATAGTGAGGGGGAAAGAGCGCCTCGGTGCTCATACCGGCGTTGGACCGGTTGATGCGGCGCTCAAGACAGTGACAAGCATTCTTGGCGACTATAAAGTCAAGCTGCGAGATTTCAGGATAGAGGCAATCTCAGGCGGTTCGGATGCACTTGCAGAGGTTATCATCGGAGTAGAGGATGAAAAAGGCAGAGTCGTTTCTGCGCGTGCCACAAACGAGGATATTGTGATGGCATCCGTGGAAGCGCTTGTGGCTGCAATCAACCAGCTTTTAAGCACCGGTAATAAAATTTAATTTTTTTTAAAGAATAATTGAGGATAATGACCTGCGCGACAATGCGAAAGGCGCGTGGGACATATCAAAGGACAGCGAGCCAAAGGTCAAACGTGCCCGGAACATTAAATGAAAGGCTTTATTTGATAGGCATTAGCAGATATTCCTATAAAAAATGGTTTATTTTAAATCAATCTTTCTTTATATGGACATCCATCTGGTTAAATGGTATCTCTATACCTTCTTTCCCAAATCGGATGAACAGCTCCCTGAAAATCCAGTCAAGAACAGGATGCCTGTCGTCATAGTGCCTGACCACCGAATTCCACCCAGTCTCCCACTTTGTAGAGCTGGCAAGGGTGATGGTCACTCCTCCGAACACGTTTGAAAGCAAATTATGGGCGGGAGAGCAATTGCAAGACCTGCAATGCCCATGCCTGTGATAAGAGGTGTTATCTCTACTCCGACAGCACCGAGGGCAATCATTGTGCCTATCAGCCAGATTATGTACATCGCGGACATATCGGCAAGAGCTACTAACCTGTATCCTTCATTTTTGACATCTCCGAATTAAGAATAACTTTAATATCCTAACTCCCCATTTTAACCCCAAATGCTCAAACGCGAAAACATCCTCATAGAAGCCCTCCCCTATATCCGTGAGTTCTACGACTCCATCATGGTAATCAAGATGGGAGGACATGCCATACTTGACCCTGACATAATGGAGAAGATAGTGCAGGATATCGTCCTCCTCAAGTTCGTGGGTATCCATCCCGTAATAGTGCACGGCGGAGGTCCTGAAATCACCGAAAAGATGGAACGCATGGGAAAGAAGCCTGAATTTGTCGCTGGACTAAGGGTGACGGATGACGAGACACTTGAGATTGCGAGGATGGTGCTGGTGGGCAATGTCAACAGCAGGATTGTTTCACTCATAAGCAAACACGGCGGAAAAGGCATAGGTCTTTCGGGCAGCGACGGCAGGCTTATCGTAGCAAGGAAGCTCGCCCCCCAGCGCGTGACAGTAGGCGGGGTCGAGAAAGAAATCGACCTTGGCTGGGTGGGTGAAACCGAGGTCATCAATCCCGAGATAATAATGATTCTTGCAGGCAAGGGATATATCCCGGTCATCTCACCAATAGCTACAGACGAAAAAGGGAATGACCTGAACGTGAACGCCGATACCGTAGCCGGGGATATTGCAGCCGCCCTCAAAGCCAGAAAACTGATATCTCTTACAGACGTGCCCGGAGTCCTGCGCGACCCGCAAGACCCAGAGACACGTATTTCAAGGATAGCATTCGATGAGATATCGACGCTCATAGCCGACGACATCATCAGCGGCGGGATGATACCAAAGGTCGAATCAAGCGCTGCCGCGATCGAAGGCGGTGTGGGGCAGGTTCATATTATCAACGGCAGCATGCCGCATTCCCTGCTGCTTGAACTGTTTACGCATGAAGGCATCGGGACGATGATATACAGGAAAGAGTGAACCACTGTGGCGGAAAAAGAAAAGAAATCGGAACCAGAGCCCAGGACTATAACCCCTGATGAGCGAAGACGAATTTTGATTGAAGGGATCAAAAAAACAGTACTGCCCGCATTCATCAGTGCTGCTTTTGCATGGATGTTTTTCGTAAAATTTGGAGATGCAAAGGATGTTCCATGGTTTTCAATACTTCTGTTAGTCGTCCTTCTTTCATATTACATCCAGAGATTTTTATATCCTTTAATCGGTGTAAGGGTGAAGGAATTTGAGACAAAAGACTGGCTGTATGTGGAATTTTTGAGTATCATTTACCTGCTGGTTTTCTGGACGCTTCTATTAAATTGATGTTGGTGCATTATGCGACTTGCGATTTTAGACCGTGATAGATGTCAGCCCAGGTTGTGCGGGCTTCAATGCATAAAGTTCTGTCCAAGGGTCAGGACAGGCGATGAGACGATAGTAATAGACGAGGATGGGAAACCTGTTATATCAGAAGAATTATGCGTGGGATGCGGTATCTGCGTCAATCGCTGCCCTTTCGGCTCGATAATGATCATCGGTCTGCCTGAGAAGCTCGAGGAGCCCACGCACAGGTACGGCAAAAACGGGTTTGCCCTGTATGGGCTTCCTGTCCCCACGGTTGGAAAAGTAACCGGCATCCTCGGACCGAACGGGATAGGAAAAAGTACTGCGATAAATATACTTTCAGGTACGCTTAAGCCCAACCTCGGCAGGGGGAGAGTAGGATGGGAAGAGATACTTGAATATTATGCCGGCTCTGCACTTGCCGATTACCTTGAAGGGGTTTCAAAAGGAAAGGTGAAGACTTCGCAGAAACCGCAGTACGTGGACATGATACCCAAAAAATTCAAAGGGATTGTCGCCACCCTGTTAGCAAGAACTGATGAGAGGGGCGTACTGCAAGACCTTTTATCCAAGCTTGACATCGCAGGCATCACAGACCGCAAAATCGAAGAATTAAGCGGCGGGGAGCTTCAGAGGGTTGCGCTGGCTGCATGCGTGGCAAAGGAAGCGGATTTCTATTTCATCGACGAAATAAGTCCCTATCTTGATATTTACCAGAGGATAAAAGCGGCGCAAATAATCAGGGAACTCGCGCAGAATAAAGCCGTTATGGTTGTTGAGCATGACCTCGCGATACTTGATTTGCTCGCTGATGCTGTCCATATCGCATACGGCACGCCGGGAGGTTTCGGCGTCATTACACACCCGAAAGGCATCAGGGTAGGGATAAACGAGTATCTCAGGGGTTTCCTGCGGGAGGAGAATGTAAGGATCCGCACAGAAGCCATCAAGTTCGATGTCCATGCGCCGCAGCGAACATCGGAGGTTTCTCCGCTTCTAACCTTTGGACAATTCTCGAAAAAGTATGACGCGGGTTTCGAGCTTGCGGCGCAGGGCGGGGAGATACGGAAAGGCGAGGTTACAGGCATCGTGGGACCAAACGGCATCGGAAAATCCACTTTCGTGAAGATACTGGCTGGGGAGATAGAACCCACGACCGGCAAGCTGGAGCTGAATATAAAGGTTTCTTACAAACCCCAGTATATCAAGGCAGAGGAGACATTTATGGTCTCGGATTTCCTGCGCTCGATAACAGAACAATTTGATACCAGTTATTACCAGACCGAGATTTTAAGACCGCTTCATCTTGAGCGGCTCATGAACCAAAAGCTTGATGACCTGAGCGGCGGTGAACTCCAGAGGGTGGCGATTGCTGCATGTCTTTCCCGTACGGCAGACCTGTATCTTCTTGACGAACCCTCGGCGCATCTCGATGTTGAGCAGAGGGTGCTGGCTACGAAGGTTATCAGGCGGTTTGCCGAGAACAATAAAGTTACAGCAATGGTGGTTGACCATGATATTTACATGATAGATATGCTGAGCGACAGGCTTCTTGTGTTTGAGGGAGAGCCCATGAAAAAAGGCGAGGTCAACGGACCTTTTGACATGCGCCGGGGCATGAACCGGTTCCTTAAAGGCATTGGAATCACGTTCAGGCGGGATGAAGAGACTAAGAGACCGAGGGTGAATAAACTGGGCTCGCAGCTTGACAGGACGCAGAAGGCGGAAGGGGAGTATTATTACAGCGTGGAGGGGAGTTGAGATGAAAATTATTTTATCCCCAAATCTACCTGTATACTGCTAAACTGCTCTAATGCAGATTCAAGGTTTTCTGCAATATCCCTTGCAATAACATCAGGGTCAGGGAGGTTCTCGGAATCTTCAAGGCTTTCGTCCTTCAGCCAGAATATATCAAGGCTTAACTTATCCCTTGATACAAGTTCTTCAATGAATGCTCGGCGTCATATTCAGGAAATCGCAGAACAAGATCCAGGACCCTGCGAAGCTGCGCCGTTTGATCGAATTGATCAACGATGAGACATGGGTGGGGCTTGACATCGATGTAAAAGGCGATATCTATGAAGGGCTCCTGCAGAAGAACGCAGAAGATATAAAAAGCGGTGCAAGGCAAGAAAAGCAGCTATACCATAGTCAATGGAGAAGGCAAGGCTGATAAAGAATCCCAAACTTACGAGAGGCAGGACTTCTGGGCTACAGGAAACCTGCAAGCGAAAAGCCGTGGACTGATAAACTCTGGATATACGATTTGAGGACGAATCA